>CALXSW010000135.1 GCA_944391255.1 uncultured Clostridia bacterium
TTGCTTTTTTAATGGCATTTTGATATCCCACTTTTCTTATAGCAGCTAACCTCCCATGTCTGACAGGGTCTTGCCCTAAATTCCTTCGTTCTGCTTATCCATAAGGTGGTGTCAGTCTTTGCTCCTATACTGATTTTTTATGTTACGCCGCACAAAATATTTGAGCAAGAGTATTCCCGGCATTTACTCTTTTCAAAAGTGCCGCACGGCATTTTTTGAACCTCAAAAACATCTTCTTTGCATTTTCCTCATCAGAATACACGCGCCATTCTCCCACAAGCAAACAACCATCACCTTTATGATAAAGAAAGCCGTATATATCCTCAATTGGATACCCCAAAAACACGCCAATTTCATGGGGAAATTCTTTATTTTTTAATCTTTCCTTCAAAACATTTAAATAATCAGAGATCGACGCGCATCCACTATATCCACAGCTGTTTAAAAACGCTATGACATTATTTTTTTTAAGTTGTTCTTGAAGCTTGCTTTTTCTGTAAACAATCAAAAGCAGCCTCTTTTCACATTCGCAAATAATCTCTATATAAATATTCCTCTTATTTAGTTCGTTATTAAACAGTGCTATCTCATCTTTTGCATTTGGATATTTATCTTTATAGCACGCAACCATATTCGACGCCTTAATTCCCGCAAGGGCAGGAGCACAGTGATAGGCAATCAATTTTTCTAACATAAACCCCTCCTCGCGAATTAGCAGTTGCTAACTCGACATTAAAATTTATGAACTTACAGCAAAATAACTTTCTAAAATCTTATTTAACGCACAAGCACTCGATGAGTTACAATGTTTTATAATTGCACCTGTACGCTCTGCTTGAATGCAGGCAACATTAAGCATTTTATGTGCCACTGTTTTTGTAAACACAACGATTAAATCAGGACTTCCTATTTGATTTTGGAAATTTGCCGGACACTGAGTAAAAACTTTGCACTTACATCCGAAATTTCTACATATTTCTTTATACCGGCAATTCATCCGATCGTGTCCGCCTACAATAACTACACACATTCTCTTCCCTCTTTCTATTAACGCTTCATTGTATTTCTTTGTTTTTATATTATGGGCGCCCGCATAATAAAACGCAAATTATTAGATCATCCACTTCCTGTACTATTGTTGTACGTTACCAAATTCTATCAATTAACATGCAGTTAGCCATAGCTAACCGTGTGCCAAAAACTGAGGTGCGCGCATTACTGCAGCACCTCATCTTTTTCTTACTTTTTTAAACGCTTATCACTGCTGCTGCATTTATGGCTGTTACACTGCTTAGCGTACGGACAGCCAATACATTTTTGCCCTTTTTTCTTGCCATTGTATATGTATAATACAGCGCCTCCGACAATCATAACTAAAACTACGATAAGTATAATATTGTATATCATATTTTTGCACCCTTAGATAAAGAATATTGTGCGCTGATCTTTTTATCGGAATTAAGCATTAAATATATCACCGTTCCGATTATGACAGCCACAGCGATCAAGCCCGGCAGGAACCCGGCTCCAAAAGCGCCTGTTGTGATAAGCGTACCAATTTGATATACAAAGTACGCTACTGTGTATCCTGTTGAAAGCTGAAGCGCGATGCCGCCCCAGAACCATTTTTTATCTTTTATTTCAGAGTTCATTGCGCCCAGCGCCGCAAAGCAAGGCGGTGTATAGAGGTTGAACATTAGATATGCAAGAGCTGCAATTTTTGTAATTGCCATAACGCCCGCAACCTCCGCGCCTGCGCCTTCCATCAAAGCAAGCTCCTCTGTATCGATAAGATTTTCAAGTCCAACGAAGCAGACTGCCAAAGTGCCTACAACATTTTCCTTTGCTATAAATCCTGTAACTGCCGCCGCTGCAAGCTGCCATGAAAGAACACCCACAATCGGAACAAGCAGATATGCGAAAGGTGTCGCAATGGAAGCAAGAATAGAATCGCTCGCATTTTCTGCAACCGCAAAATTCCAAGTAAATGTCTGCATGATCTGAACGGCAGTATTGCAAAGGAGGATAATAGTAGCCGCCTTTGCTATGTAAGCCCAGCCGCGGCTGCACATAGCCTTGAACGCGCCCCAAAGCGAAGGTGCTTTATATTCCGGCAATTCGATAATGAAGAAGGACTTTCTGTTTTTATATCCTGCGATTTTATTTACGAGTAACGCGCCGATGAAAATAAGCACAATACCTGTAAGATACATTGTCGCGCTAACCCAGCCGGCATTATCAAAAAATGCTCCTGCAAAAAGTGCGATAACAGGGATTTTTGCGCCGCATGGCATAAAAGGCGAAAGCATTGCGGTCGCTCTGCGTTCACGCTCGTTGCGAATTGTGCGGCTTGCCATGATACCGGGAACAGCGCATCCTATTGTTATTACAAACGGAATAACAGATTTTCCCGAAAGTCCAACCTTTTTAAAGATAGGATCAAGCACAACAGCGACACGCGACATATATCCGCAGTCTTCAAGAATGGCGATCAGGAAATACATCACCATTACAAGCGGCAGGAATCCCACAACAGCAATCACACCGCC
Source organism: uncultured Clostridia bacterium (assembly GCA_944391255.1). Taxonomy (GTDB): domain Bacteria; phylum Bacillota; class Clostridia; order UBA1381; family UBA1381; genus Ornithomonoglobus. Next base: position 2,550 of record CALXSW010000135.1, read on the forward strand.
GAGCACACCGTCAACAAGGAGCGCTGACAGTAACGGGTTTGCGTTTTCTAAAAGTCCGCCAACCCAGCCTTGAAAAACTTCAAGCAACGGAACAAGACCGGGGATAGATGTTCCATCTGAAAGCTCCACACCTTCAGCTATCCACGTTCCGAGATATGTCTGTGAAATTTGGAACACCAAAAACATAACAACGGCAAATATCGGAATACCAAGCCATTTATTCGTTAGGACCGCATCTATTTTATCTCCAAAATTTTTATCTTTTGTCAGCACCTTTCGCGTTTCAACGCTTTTTACAATTTTGTTTACAAACTCAAAACGTTTTCTATCCGCAGCTTCAACAGCATCTTTACTTGTAAGATCTATATCGCCTTGGCTGTAAGGCGCTTTTGCTCGCAGCCAGCATTCGCGACCGCAGCATTTATTATATCCTTTAATCCCTCAGCAGAAGTGGAAACAGTTTTTATAACAGGACAGCCAAGTTTCTTTGATAACGCTTCAACATCGATAACCGTCTGCTTCTTTTCGTTAATATCGCTCTTATTAAGAGCGACAACAACGGGTATCCCAAGCTCCAAAAGCTGTGTCGTAAAAAACAAGCTGCGGCTCAGATTTGTAGCATCCACGATGTTAATGATGACATCGGGATTTTCATGTTTTACATACGAACTTGTGATGCTTTCCTCAGAAGTAAACGGGGACATTGAATACGCGCCCGGAAGGTCAACTGCCACAAGGTCTACAGAAGCGCTCGTATACACCTTTTTAATTGGATGTTCTTTTTTTTCAACGGTAACACCTGCCCAGTTGCCGACTTTTTCGTTGCGGCCCGTAAGAGCATTATACATTGTGGTTTTACCTGAATTAGGGTTGCCTGTTAAAGCAATTCTCATAGTTATATCCTCCTTTATTTTATAAACTAAACTGTATTGCATTGCTAAATTAGGTTAGTTGTTGCTAACCTTTTTACAAAAAATATAACACAACAAAAATTAAACTATAATCGCTTCTGCCAGCTGATTATCTATATTATACCTGCTGTCCTTGATAGAAACAACGCAGCCGCCTTTTAAATGCGATATAACTGTAATATTTTCTCCGCTGTAACATCCAAGCGAAAACAAAAACGAATTAAGTTCTTCATCATCCGTTTCTATACTTGAAATTATGTATTCCTTGCCTTCTATTGCATCTTTTAAATTCATAACCATCACCCTCTATTTCCTCCTATCAAAGTATATTATATCTGCAAACTACTATTATCAATGATTTCGGAGTTACAACCTTAGTTAGGTATCTCTTACTAAAGTTAATTATATCATTACAGTAATGATTTGTCAATACCCTTTTTTAAATTTATTACTAAAATAAAAAACAGCATATAACGCTGTAACATACCCAAAAAAATAATACTTGCGCATCGTTTCAGACTGTCGGCTTTAAAGCATTTTTTATGCGGTATCCGCTTGAAATGGTAAGCTTATCATGGTATAATATCAATATAGGGCGGTGATTTTATGAGATTATTTAATAAATCAAAAAACATAAGCAAAATACCTGACGGATTTTCAGCTGATGATATAAGAATTGAATCAAGCATATGCACAGGTGAGAAAACGATCGGATTTTACGACAGCGCGTCTAAAAAATTGTGCTTTGCCGAGCTCGTCCGCACTGACGAGGACATTGACGCTTTTTATAAAAAATTCGGCGTTGATCCGGCGTTAGTCAAAAATTCATAGACGGCGGTATCACGAATATATTTACATTAATTTACAGAAATAGTCCAAAACTCTTGACACCTATATTATTTTGATGTATAATGATCACAGTGGTCAAAGGCAGATCACTGTATGGGGGTGTAGCTCAGCTGGGAGAGCGCGTGCTTCGCATGTACGAGGTCAGGGGTTCGATCCCCCTCATCTCCACCACAAACACAGTCTGTAATATATGCAGGCTGTGTTTTTTTATACTTATGGTTATAGTACACTGTTTTCCACGCTTTTATCGCGAAATTTTTATCCGCCTTAACCGAAATTTTATTATGCGCGAAAAAAACACTTACATAAATCTTTTTTATAGTGTATAATGTATCAAGAAACTAAAAATAAGCTTTGGTATAATTGGAAACGCACATCTGTACGATGATAACGAACAACACACATGATTATTATTAGTAAAAATCTTGATCAATCAGAAGGAGCTTAAATTATGCCAAAGACAAAATTCCAGAATGTTATTTTTACTATTATTATGGCGCTTGTTATGGTCTACGCTATGATATGCTATAATATCAGCCTCAACACAGGCGGGATGAAAAATGAAGTTTTTTTGCTCGCGTTCCATGAGCTTATAATCATGTGGCCGCTCGCGTTTGTACTTGAAATGTTTGTAGTAGAAAGACTCGCTCAAAAGCTCGCTTTCAGGATCGTGACGCCGGGCAAGGACAAGCCGATATTTATAACACTCGCAATATCATCATTTATCGTGTGCCTTATGTGCCCTATGATGAGCCTTGCGGCAACTATACTTTTTAAAAACGCAGGCAGCGAGTTTGTGGCTGTATGGATACAGACAACAGCTCTTAATTTCCCTATGGCGTTCTTCTGGCAGATATTCTTTGCCGGTCCGTTCGTAAGACTTGTATTCAGAACGATGTTCAAAAAACAGCTTGCAAATTAATTAGAGTTTTTCAAGAATGTACTCAAATAGGTTCTAAACATAATGCCCCCGGAACACCGCGCTCCGAGGGCATTAATTTTTATCTTATTTCAGCTTTTATTTCATTTCCCAGTATATCTGTAAATGTATAGCTAAACTCTGTGTTTATTATTTCACCATACCCGAGATCCTTCAATCCCTGCGCCACTATAGACGCCCATTTATACGCGCCCGCATATGACGAATGGAGATTATCACCGTTATTCTCCGTCAAGTTGTATATCTTTGTTATATTTCCGTCCTTATCATCACCATATACCGAATACAGAAAATCATAGCTCTCCTTTGACAGATCTATAAGCTGGCACTCCGTATCAACAGCTATATCTCTTAAATAACTGCTCCACACGACTGACGGCTTGTAATCATGCGCCGATGCGTTAGGCGTAACAAGGATAGGTATTATACCATTTGCGCGGCACTGCTCTATCATCGACTTCACACATCTCGTCATTTCCTCACGCGTAGAATAGCTTCTGTCGTTATACGCGCACTCTATAAGCAGTATGTCGCCCGGCTCACCGTTTTCTATAACTGACGGAAAAGCCGTTGTATATAATCCTGCCGCATATTGTCCGCTGTTTGCGAGGTTTGTCACAGGGATATTCAGATAATCGCCTATCTGCTGTCCCCAGCCTGAGCGTCCGCCGCCGACCTCGTTTTCAAACGTTCCGTAATACTCGCATGCGAGGGAATCGCCTATTATATAAAGACGCTGCGGTCTGTCATAAAATTCAGGCTTCTTTACCGCTTCCACATGATCAAGCATCGTAGAGCCGTCGCACATAGAAACAGTCAGCGCGCCGCCCTCTATTCTTATATCATTCGCCGTGTACAGCGCTCCGTCTGCCACCTTTCTGTCCGCGTCAGCCTGATCGACATTATTTCCAACCATATAGCCATTTACATATATGTCGCCCCTTGACGGGTCAGCTTTTTTAAATGCTATATCATAAAATCCGTCAGCGACAGCGCCTGAAAGCTGCTTTCCGGCATCTTTTACATCTCCGATATTTTCAAATCTGTATACAGGCACGATCTCATATTGACAGCCACCGTCATGCGAAAGAACAAATCCGCTCATCACCGTATCAGCTGCGCTGATCTCCTTTAAACCGCTTTCCGTTTTGAGATATTCGCGGCGTGCTCCATTTGACACCGGTATTTTTTCACCTGCCGACACGTTTTTGCACTGCACCGAACCAAGCTTTCCGGTCTCATCGTACATAATTGTCAATAGCATTCCGTCCTCAGCTGAAACCGCTGCGCCGATCTCGCTCAATTCCGCTTTTTCCACTGTTCCGTCACTGTAATATACTATATATTCACCAGCATCTGACGCGATATCTCCCGGAACATATGTAGTATCCCCATCAAGTATACCGCTCGCATAAAACTTATCAACAGTATATTCAACCGAAACGGCGTTGTCGCTGCCGGTAAAAGCGTTTGCAGTTATCGTAGCCGTTCCTTTTCCCACAGCCGTCATGACTCCGTTTTTATCTATCATTATGACCGACTCGTCAGACGAGCTGAAATCGCGCAGCGTATAAAGCGCGTCACCGCCGTATTCATCGGTACATCCGCTTATTTCAAATTTTTCCGAGCTGCCGAGCTGGAGCGTTCTGCTTTGAGCATTCCACTCCTTTATTGCAGGAGCAGGCACTATCTCCACTTCCTTTTCCGCGGACGCGCCGTTATACTGCACCGTGAGCTTTACTTTTCCATTTGCACCGTCGCGTATCGTCATAATTCCGGACTCGTCTATGCTCACAAATTCAGAGCCTGACACGGAATAAGCCACATTCGTTCCCGGACGCATATACTCCGGCGACGCTGTATACATGACCTTCTTTTCAAATCCGTCAGAAATCGACACCTTATCAGGTCCGTCGATCGCTATTGACGCCATATCAGGATATGACACATCTATATATTCAAGTGTCGCTCCGCTGCCTTCTACAGCAGCTATATCAGCCATACCCGAAAGATCAGCGTCTATGGACGTCGATTTCCCATTTTCTGTTATGACAAGCTTATTTTCATCGCGGTCAAATACAGCTTCGAACTCCATATTGTCCTTTGACGTTATGAGCGTTCCGTTTACATATATACCGTCACTGTATCTGATATCAAGCAAGGCTTTTCCGTCACTGCCCTTTACAGCCAATGAACCGCCGTCCGAAAATGTCACGCTGCTCTTAAACGAGGTCACGTTTTCAGCCGCGGTACCGATATCATAACTACCGTCAAGCGCGAGACTGCCCGCTCCGCCGCTGAAATCCGACTCGTAATATACCGAATCCTTTTCGCACTCAAGCACCATATCGAGCTCGTTTTCCGTCTTTCCTATCGTAACGCTTTTCTCCGCGCTTGAATAACCGACTTTTTCCGCCGATACCTCAAGCGTTTCACCGGCCGGCAGCGACGGTATTGTCAGTTTACCCGTTTCATCTGTAAAAAATTTTATACCGTCAACATTTATATTTGTGTATCTGTTTGACGTTATATCAAGACTGTACAGCTCCGCTCCGTTTCCGTCTGACACCTCTATGCTCTTTATCGCCACAGCTCCCCACTTGTCACAGTGAAATACTATCTCGTCAGTATCCATACCTATAACCACAGACTCGGTGCGCCACTCGTTAAAATTATCGCCGTTAAGCGATATATATCTGTCACCGATCTGGAAATACGCGTATGGATCATTCGTATTTCTCAAAGTAGAACCGTTGTTCGTCACTACAGGCTTGGCGAAATTCAGCGTTACCTCACTGCCTTTTTTTATCTCCGGCATATTGAGCGTTATTATCGTGTTGTCATTTGATGACGCTGTAGCAAGATATATATACGATCCTTCAACAGTAAATTCC
>CALXSW010000136.1 GCA_944391255.1 uncultured Clostridia bacterium
ATATAGACGAGCTGCAATATAAGCTTATGGAGGTGCTGTGCGGCTATCATAAGAATTTGTTCATTGTCGGCGATCCGGACCAGACGATATACACATGGCGCGGGGCGAATGTCAAATACCTGCTTGACTTTGACAAAGCTTTCCCAGATGTTAAAACAATAATGATGATGCAGAATTACAGATCTACTCCGCAGATACTTTCAGCCGCAAACTCGCTTATAGCAAAGAACAGGCAGAGAATGAAAAAGGATCTGATACCTATTCTCGAAGACGGAGCGCCCGTGATCTGTCATCATGGCGACACGTCGGAGGACGAGGCGAAATGGATAGCCGGTAAGATAAAAGCGCTTAACGAAAGCGGCGTAAAAAACAGAGATATAGCGCTGTTATACAGGGCGCATTATCTAACGAGGAATATAGAGGAAATATTCCTGAAAGAAAAGATACCATATACCATATACAGCGGCATACAGTTTTTTGAGCGGCGCGAGATAAAGGACGCTCTTTCATATATGCGCATGGCGGTGTACAAAGATGATCTTTCTTTTTTGAGAATAGTGAATACTCCGAAAAGAAATATAGGAAAGCGGCGTATTCAGTTTCTGCGCGAATACAGTGAGCAGAACGGCTGTTCTCTGTACGAGTCGCTTATAAGAAATGTGGACGAGCCGCTTTTCAGTGGCACAAAGGCATCAAAATTCATACGTCTTATAGAGGATTTTTCAGAAAACTGCTCCGAACGGCCTGTTTCTTGGATGCTTTCGGAGATGCTCGATAAAAGCGGTTATGAGAAGATGCTCAGGACAGAGGGGAGTCAGGAGCGGCTCGATAATCTCGCTGAGCTGAAACAGGCTGTATACGAGTATGAGATCTCATGCGGTGAGGAATGCACTCCGGAGGATTATCTGACGCACGCGGCGCTTTTCACGAACGCGGACACGAGCGAGGCAAACGACAAGGTCAAGCTTATGACTGTTCATACGGCGAAAGGACTTGAATTTCCGCACGTTTTTTTATGCGGCATGAACGAGAGTATATTCCCGTCAAAAAAGACAAGCACGATACAGGGAATGGAGGAGGAACGCCGACTCGCGTTCGTAGCAATGACGAGAGCGGAAAAGGGGCTGTATATATCGGAGTCGGGCGGAAGAAATTTTGACGGCTCATACAGATACCCGTCGCGTTTTATTTTTGACATAGATCAGGCGCTTTTGAGCTATACGAAGAAGCCTGATGAAAGCCTTATAAATGATGCGGTAAGATATATAGAGATACAAAAAAGCTTTTTATCAGGCGATGATGAAAGAACGATATACGAGCCGGGGCAGCGCGTAAGACACGAAATATTCGGAACCGGCACAGTCATTGAAACGGATATGGAAAAGTCAGCGTATCAGATAAAATTCGACAGCGTGGAAACGCCGCGCATGATAACGTTCAGAGTTAAGCTTGAAACAGAATGACTGCAAAAGAAACTGCAGCAAATAGCGCGGAACGGACGAAAGGGGAGGGCAATGCCTCCCCCCATTGTCCTAAGGCGTATTTTGGTACGCCGAGTGGTGAGTTTCGTTTGTAAAATAAAGCGATGCTCAGTTTTATGAGATATTTCCTGTCATAAATATTGAATTATTCACAGAAATGATCCCAATATCCTGAAAGTTTCTGAAAATTTCACATCAATTGTTTGTAGGTTTTAACTGTATCAAAATCTTATACAGGTTTCTTATATCCGCATTTTGGGCATACACCGTTTTCATTTAGCGCTATACCGCATAAAGGACATCTTTCAACCTTCAGATGAGGCTCGTACTCCTCTGTCGCCGCATTTACTCCGCTGGTGAATGTGAGCTTTACGATATTCAGCTTATCCTTTAAAAGGTCGTAAACTATCTTTATCATACCTTCAACGGTCATCGTTTCTTTTGTGACAACCAATCTGCAATCAGGATAAGCGGTAGCTAATTCTGTTTTAAACGCCGCGCCTTTCATAACATTATTTGGCGCGCCATCTTTTATACCTTGTTTTTCATATACGTCTAAGACAGCCGGTAAAAGCGGATCGTCCTCTCTTAAAATCAGCGCGTGGTCAAAATTTTTAAGAACGTCCCATGCCGTTTTCTGTATCTCATTACATGGAAATACCATATTGACTCCGTCATTGATCGAATCCTCAACTTCAATTGTCAGAACGCCGGTATGACCGTGCAGGTATTGCGCTTCTCCTCTGAATCCATAAAAACGATGTGCATACTGTAGATCCAATGTTGTTATACTTCTCATATTTAACACTCCTTTGTATATTTATTTACGGGGAATACCTCCGCATTGTACAAAATAATTTTTTTTGCCCGCTCCGCTCTTGTAAAGTATTAGATCATTCCATGCCGCGTTTCTTTTTACATTCGGGGCAAATGTAAAACACTTTTAGATCATATGACAGAAAGTCGTTTTTAAACTGTCTTTTGATCGAATCCGTTAGATCTTCAAATTTTATATCAGATAATTTTCCGCAGTCACGGCATACGATATGATCATGTCTTTCTGTCCGGTCGTATCTGTCCGGCATACCTTCGATCGAAAGTTTCCTTATAAAGTCGTTTTTATACAATTTATTAAGATTGTTGTAGACTGTTGCCAAAACGACATTTGGAAATTTCTTTTTTAATATCTCATATATCTGTTCAGCAGTAAGATGAGAATATGAATGACTGATTATATCGTATATCTCCTTTTCATATTTCGTCATTTTCCTCATACCTTTTTTAGAATGTTTCTAAAATTATTATAACAGTTCTAAAATGATTTGTCAAGAGGTATTATGAATTTTTTTGAAAAATTATAAAGAAAAACGACGTGTCTATTTGAAAAAAGATTATGGTTTAGCGGTTCTAAATCTTTGGGAATTTATCTTCTCAAGCGTTAGCATTTAAAACAATATGATAAAGAACATAATATTTTTTGGGATTGTAGATATTTGCTATATAAATTATTCAAATTCAAACAATTTATTTACAAAACATACAAATTGTGGTATAATTGTGGTATAAAAATTAAAATTTTCAGCCTGTTGAAACACATTTTTTCGTCCGCCGTATTAAGGACTTGTTTGTGGATTCATCTCAGGCACATCAACAGCTGTGAGTTCAGTTTATTTACGTTTTTCGCTGTTTTTGTATTAAAAAGGAAATTTACGGTTTATGCAAATTGAGAATTTTAACTTGATAGAGCAGTATGAATTCAAAGCTACATACCATATCTGTAAAAACAATTTTTTTGAATATGAACAGACAGAACAGGAGGTAAGACCATGAAAAGAATAATATCAGCAAGCATGAGCCTTTTAACGGCATTAGCATTATGTAATGGTTTTGAAGTTTTTGCAAATGTAAGTTACGAAGTTCAGTCGAGTGCTGAATTGGACACAGCTTGGACAAACATATATGAAGATTACTATGTTTTTGAGTATCGCGGAGAAGAATATTATATTGACACTTCATCATTTTCGACGCCTAAAAAATATAATGAAAAAGAGTTTGATTTTTTTGTTAAAAGTGTTGGAGCTGATGAATATATAAAATTAGAAGATGGTTATATGACATCTGTCAATCCAGCATCACGTGACACAATATTTATTGCGGGTGATTCGTGGAAAGGATATTCAAAGTTTTATATTAATTTTTATGATAATGAGTATAATTTGATTAGCCAATATAATATAGGCTCATATATAGAAGGAATATCATTTTATAATGGAAAATATTATTGTGCTGCTTATTCAGGATATAAAGGACATCTTTTATATGAGTCAACAGACAAGACAACTTGGGTAGAAAGTAATGATAATA
>CALXSW010000137.1 GCA_944391255.1 uncultured Clostridia bacterium
CGATGGAACAGGCGATATTAGCGCTAAGAGCGATGAGCAGCGATACGCTTGCGAGGCAAATGGCAGAGATGAGAGAAGCGCATCTGCATGATGAAGCCACAGCGCTTGAATCAGCGCGAGAGGAAGGTCGAGAGGAAGGTCGAGAGGAAGGCATAAATGCGGGGCAGCAGATGATAATAGAGAGGATGAGACGAGCGGGAATGACAGAGGAGCAGATAAAAGGAGTGCTTTCGATAGAAATTGAATAGGAATAAATATTTCTGTGTATATTAAAAGAAATTACAAAAAAAGACTTCACACTGCGAAGTCTTTTTTTATGGCGATCCGGATGGGGGTCGAACCCACGACCTCTAGCGTGACAGGCTAGCGTTCTAACCAACTGAACTACCGGACCATGTGTTAAAAGAAATGGTGGGAGTTACAGGGCTCGAACCTGTGACATCCTGCTTGTAAGGCAGACGCTCTCCCAGCTGAGCTAAACTCCCATTCATGTCCGCATCTCTTAACGACGAAACTTATTATAGCAGAATGAAGTGCGTTTGTCAACACTTTTTTTGAAATTTTCTGAAAAAATTATACTTACTGTAAAAAATGCACAACAAAACTGAGCGTTATATAAAAGTTGTATGAGCATATTTACTCATCATAGAGAAGTTTTTCCATACTTTGAACTGTTTTATCGCTCAGACTGTGTTCTATTTTTGAAGTTTCCTCCTCAGCAAAATCGGGTTCAAGATGAAGGATATCTATAAGAAAGTTTAGAATTATCATATGTTTTGAGAAATATTTTTTTCCGTATTCTATTCCTGCCTGAGTCAGGATTATATCACCGTATCGCTCGTGTGAAACGTAGCCGGCAGCTTTCAGCGCTTTCACGGCTCTGTTTACGCTCGGCTTTGAAATATTTAGATATCGCGCTATATCGGTTATGCGAACATCTTTTTTCCCGTCTGAGAGCATATATACAGCCTCAAGGTAAGATAAAAGTGAAACAGATATAGAATTATTTTCTTTATTCATAATGCGATCCCTCCGTGTATAAAAAAAAGGAGCGTCTAAGGCGAAAAGCCTCAGACCCTCCTTGGTCGATCTTAGTAATAATATAAATACATATATATTATACACTTTAAAACGCATGATTTCAAGTCATTTTAATAGATTAAATATTTACCGTCGTTTTATACAAAAAATATATATGTATATGCGGTATAATTATGTAAAGGATACATTAAATGCACAAAAAATATTTTATAGTTATGTGCAAATCGCTGAAAAATAATTTTTGTAAAAAAAGCTTTTGTGTCCCAATAAATTTTGTGTTATAATGGATATATATAGAAAAAAATAAAAGTCGAGATAATGCGTAAAATGATTCTTATTACGGATCGGGGGGGAAAATATGGCAAGAAAAGCAAGAGAAAAAAGTAAAACAGGCGTATATGCCGTATCGCTCAGAGGAACGACAGAGATATTCAGAAAGCAGGCGATAAAGGATATATTTGTACAGGCTTGCGAAAAATATCTTGGTGACGGTTTGAAAGCTATAAAATTCGGCCGCGATAAGGTCGAGATGCTTATAAGAGAGAGTGAACAGGGAATATCGCTTGATATGAAACCTCTTATAACGTCTTTTGCCAGGGCGTATAACAGGGAAACGGAAATTACGGGAAAGGTTTTTGCGGACAGATTCAAGAGCATACCTATGGATGATGATGAAATGATCAAGGACGTGGAGGCGTATCTCAATGGAGAAAAAAATTCATCTGACGTATTCAAGCCGAAGAGGGCGAGGTCGTCTGAAAAGAGCGCTGATACAGAAAAGAAGCAAAAGCCTAAGGCAAAGCCGGAAAAGAAGGCAGAGCCTAAAGAAAGCAATGTAAGAAAAGACGAGATCAAACAGCCGGCAGAAGAGACGCCAAAGACGGCGGAGAATATAAAGGAGCCGGAGAAAAATGAGGAGAGTGAAAAGCCGAAGCAGAGGAGAAATTCATCTCTGCCGACATGGCTGCTTTAACTCGTGTCGAATTATGGAACACGATTAAAGTTCTATTTAAAAAAATAGATGCATAAGATTATTTTAGAATAAAGTCCTGAATTTTGAGATCGGAACAGCATTTCTGCTTTAATATGCAGAAATTGCTGCCGGTCGCATCAGGCGCGTATAACTGCGCGCGTGTTATATTCAGCGGCGAAAAAACATTCTGAGGTGAGCTTATGCATTTTTACGTTATAAAGATAAAATATGTTATCGCCGCTGCGGCGATCATACTTGCGGCGATCGTCATCCTGACAATGAGACAGGCTGTTCCGGCGTTCAAGGTGGGGAACAGGGAGATACCTATATACAGTGTCGTAAGAGAGGATAACAAGGTGGCGCTTACGTTTGACAGCGCGTGGAATGATGACGATATCGATGAGATAATAGATATCCTTGACAGCTATGGCGCAAAGGCGACATTTTTTGTCACAGGCAAATGGGCAGAAGATTACAGCTCGTCGCTTAACAAGCTTTACAGGAGCGGTTTTGAAATAGGTATCCATTCATATAATCATACAGACTATACTACTTTAAGCCGAGGCGAGATACTTGACGATATAGATAAATGTGACAAGGCTCTGCTTAAGGTCACTGGGCATACTACAGATCTTGTGCGCGCGCCGTCAGGGGCGTATGATGACAACGTGGTAAGAACTATAGAGGACAGCGGCAGATATTGTATACAGTGGTCGGTAGACGGCATAGACTATATAGAAACGACGCCGCAGGAGATAACCGAGCGTGTAACTGCCGAGCTTGAAGCGGGGGACATAATACTGCTCCACAACGGAACGGAGTTCACAAAGGAAGCTTTGCCCATGATACTTGAGAGCGCCAAAGATACATATGAATTTGTGACGGTATCTGATCTTATATATAAGGATGATTACAGAATAGATTATGCCGGAAAGCAATGGAAATATAAATAAAGAACAGCGGCTGCGAAAAAAACTCATTGAGTTTTTCGCAGCCGCATCTTGCCTGTCAGCCTATCTTACTTATAAGGCTTTCAAGGCTGAAAGCGCTGTTAAAAA
>CALXSW010000138.1 GCA_944391255.1 uncultured Clostridia bacterium
CATGATTTTTGCTCGTTGTTTATAACTAAAATATATTTTATAATATAAGAAACCTTTTGTCAAGTGTTATTTGCCACTTTTATTGAATACAATGCTATATAATAATACATTCTAAACAGTACATACAGGAAAAACATTCATTAGTTTGTCATAAATTCATAATTGAAAAAAAATTATTGTTGTAGTATAATATGAGTTGGTAAAGTAAGGGTGAAATATATATGGAGGATGTTAAAAATGGAGTTGATAACAGCTATTAACTTTTTGATCTGGATTATCTTTTTTGTATGCTATTTATACCAGTTCTATTATATCGCAGTACCTTTTATAAAAAAAGATAAGCCGGTACATAACGTAAGAGAAAATCGCTTTGCGGTCCTCATCTCGGCGCGTAATGAGTCTAACGTTATAGGTCAGCTTTTAGACAGCATAAACACTCAGACATATAACAGTGATCTGGTAGATGTATATGTTGTGGCTGATAACTGTACAGACAACACGGCAGAGATAGCAAGAGCGCACGGAGCGAATGTATACGAGCGTGAAGATAAGGTATATGTGGGCAAGGGATACGCTTTGAACTATATTCTTAATGAGATAAGAGCAAAGTTCGGAAGTGATCATTATGACGGATATTTCGTATTTGATGCTGATAATGTTCTTGACCCTCATTATATAGAAGAAATGAACAAGACATTCTGCAGCGGATATGACGCGCTCACGAGTTATAGAAACTCAAAGAATTACGGTACTAACTGGATAACAGCCGGATACGCGCTGTGGTTCTTGAGAGAGTCAAAGTTCCTTAACTATTCAAGAATGCTTTCAAACACAAGCTGCGCTATATCAGGCACAGGTTTTATGTTCAGCAAGAAGATCGCTAAGGAAATGCAGGGTTGGAAGTATTATCTTTTGACAGAGGATATAGAGTTCTCTGTTGACAGAGTTCTTAATAACTATAAGATAGGATATTGTAATAAGGCAATGCTGTTTGACGAGCAGCCTGTTACATTCTCACAGTCTGTAAGACAGAGAATGCGCTGGACGAAGGGATATCTCCAGGTAATATGCAACTATGGCTCAAGACTTTTAAAGGGCATAGGCAAAGAAAACAGTTTCTCATGCTATGATATGTCAATGTCCATATTGCCGGCGCTCATATTGACTGTTTACAGCGCTATAATCAATGTTACAGCTATTGTGACAGGCTTGTGCATAGGTGTGAGCGTAGAGCCTGTAATTGAGGCTGTTATGGGCGGATTTTTGAGCATGTACTGCCTGATGTATCTCATAGGCGCTATAACTACTATTTCGGAAAGAAAGAATATATACACTACTCCATTTAAAAAGTTTATGTATACATTCACATTCCCAATCTTTATGATGACATATATTCCAATAACATTTATGGCTTTGTTCAAGAAGGTTGAGTGGAAGCCTATAGTTCACAGCGAGTCGGTCACTCTCGCGGATATAAAGAATGCCAACTAAAAAATAAAGCAGGAAGGAAAGATTTATCCTACCTGCTTTTTTTATTGCTCAGAAATCAGATGAGCTTATTATTTTTGCTCCTATATTTTTCATGTCGTTTATATTTGCTTTTTGTATCTCAAGAGAATTTGAAGAGCAGCAGTCTTCTATTACCACGATATTGTAATCTAAGGAAATACCGTCATAGCAAGTTGATCTGATGCAGTTAGGGGTGGTAGTACCTGTAAGATATATAGTCTTAATGCCAAGACGCCTTAAAATCATGTCTAATTCGGTCTGGAAGAATGCGGAAAAGCGCTGCTTTATAATTTCATAGTCATTTACATTTTTTATAAATTCAGGCGGATTTTGAGCCGATAGAGCGCCCTCGCTGCTGCGTGTAAGCGGCTTGCCGCCTTTTTCCCAAACCTCTTTTCTTGTGTTTTCAACATCGCTTCCGTCCTCACGGTATATGCGGTTTACGAAAAACACAGGAATATTTTTTTCATGTGCTTTATTTATGACAGACGCGCAGGCGGGAACGGTCTGTTTTGCCTGAGCGATACAGAGCGGTGATTCTTTTTCTAAAAAGCCGTTCTGCATGTCTATAACGATCAATGCGCTGTTTTGAGCCATTTTTATAGTCCTCCGTTTTATATAAATATAAAAAAACGCGGCAAAGCTTTAAAAGTCTTGCCGCGCAAATTTTTAAAATCAATCCTTGATGCCATTCTTCGCTTTCATCATAGCGCGAACCTTGAGTGGAAGACCAAACAGGTTGATGAATCCAGCACTGTCCTTATGGCTGTAGAGCTCATGGCTGTCACCGAATGATGCGATGTCTTCGTTATAGAGTGAGTATGGTGACTTAGCTCCGGCAGGAGTGCAGTTACCCTTGTAAAGCTTAAGTCTTACATCACCTGTAACGTACTTATCCATTTCGTCATACATAGCTGACATTGATTCGCGGAGCGGTGTAAACCACTTTCCGTCATATACGAGTTCAGCAAATCTAACAGCGCTCTGACGCTTGAATGCCTGAGTATCTCTGTCAAGGCAAAGGTATTCAAGTTCCTGTATAGCTGTGTAAAGGATAGTACCGCCCGGTGTTTCATAAACGCCGCGTGACTTCATGCCTACGAGTCTGTCCTCAACGATATCAGCTATACCAACGCCGTGCTTTCCGCCAAGCTCATTGAGCTTTTCAACGAGCGGACGAGCTGCCATCTTTTCGCCGTTTACAGCAACAGGAACGCCTGCCTCAAAGCTGATAGTAACGTATTCAGCCTCGTCAGGAGCCTGCTCAGGTGAAACGCCGAGCTTAAGCAGACTGTCATACTGTGGTTCATTCCATGGATCTTCAAGGTCAACACCTTCATGGCTGATGTGCCAGATGTTTCTATCTCTTGAATAGAGATCCTTCTTTGTTACAGGACATTCGATACCGTTCTTTTCAGCATAGTCAACAGCGTCTTCTCTTGACTTGATATCCCATATTCTCCAAGGAGCTATGATCTTAAGTGAAGGATCAAGAGCCTTTATTGAAAGCTCAAAACGAACCTGGTCATTACCCTTGCCTGTAGCACCGTGACAGATAGCAACAGCGCCTTCCTTGTGAGCGATATCAACGAGAGCCTTTGCGATGATCGGACGAGCGTGTGAAGTTCCGAGCATATACTTGCCTTCGTATACAGCGCCTGATTTCAAAGTAGGGAATATGTAATCTGTAACGTATTCATCTCTAAGATCAGCGATGTAGCACTTGAGAGCGCCTGTTCTCTTTGCGCGTTCTTCAAGACCGTCAGTTTCCTTACCCTGACCAACGTCACCGCAAACACATATTACATCGTAATCATAATTTTCTTTCAGCCAGTGAATGATAATAGATGTATCAAGACCGCCTGAATATGCCAAAACAACTTTATCTTTAGCCATTTTAAATTCATTCCTTTCAAAGTTAAGCCGGCAGCAAAAAAACTTGCAAACCGGACTGATTTATAGTATAATAGTATTATACTATATTTTTATTAAATATTCAATAGTTAAATTTGCATAAATATAAATGAATAAAAATACATTATTATGCAATGTGCATGAATATTTATACAGGAGTTTTTCTATGGTAATAATTGGAGTAGATCCCGGATATGCGATAGTTGGAATAGGTGTTGTGCAGTATGTCGGAAATAAGTTCAGAACACTCGAATACGGCGCTATAACAACGCCGGCAGGTATGCCAACGACAGACAGGCTGAAGAAAATATATGATGAGATGACTATGCTTATAGATAAGTATAAGCCTGATGCCGTAGCGATAGAGGAATTGTTTTTTAACTCAAATCAGAAAACGGCTATAAATGTCGCGCAGGCGAGGGGAGTAATACTTGTTGCTGCGAGGAATAAAGATGTGCCGATATATGAGTATACGCCTTTGCAGGTAAAGCAGAGCGTCACCGGATATGGAAGAGCTGACAAGCAGCAGATCCAGCAGATGGTAAAGATAATGCTCAATCTGAATGTTATCCCGAAGCCTGACGATGCGGCAGACGGACTCGCTCTTGCGATATGTCACGCTCACTCAAATAAGATGAACAATATGTTCGGACTGAATAAAGTAAAATGAACGGCTGCCGCTTTGAAAAATAGGCGGCTGTCTTTTTTCGCGGCGGGGAGAGAAGTCGGTAAAATTCGTTAAAAATAATATAAAAACAAGGATCCCTTTTATAAGAGATCCTTGAATTATAAATCGCTTTTATATATAAAATAACAGGTCAGAAATTAAACGATGCCCTGAGCCATCATAGCTTCTGCAACCTTCATGAAGCCTGCGATGTTAGCGCCGATAACGAGGTTCTTCTTACCGCCTATTGTTGCGCCGTATTCATCAGCAGCAGCTGAAGCGTTCTTATAGATGTTGACCATGATATCGTGAAGCTTTGCGTCAACTTCTTCAAATGTCCATGAAAGTCTCTGTGAGTTCTGGCTCATTTCAAGAGCTGATGTAGCAACGCCGCCGGCATTTGAAGCCTTACCAGGTGCGAAGTATACGCCGTTTTCCTGGAGATACTTTGTAGCATCGAGAGTTGTAGGCATGTTAGCGCCTTCAGCAACGAGTACACAACCGTTAGCAACGAGTGTCTTAGCGTCATCAAGGTGAAGCTCGTTCTGTGTAGCACATGGAAGAGCAACGTCACACTTAACTGTCCAGATACCCTTACCTTCTGTGTACTTAGCGTTTGGTCTGTATTCAAGATATTCCTTGATTCTGCCGCGCTTAACTTCCTTGATTTCCTTAACAGCAGCGAGATCAATACCTTCTTCATCATAGATCCAGCCGTTTGAGTCTGACAAAGCAACTACCTTACCGCCGAGCTGATGAACCTTTTCTGTTGCGTAAATAGCAACGTTACCTGAACCTGAAACAACAACAGTCTTGCCTGTGAAGTCTGTTCCGAGATCCTTAAGCATTTCGTTAGCAAAGTATACAAGACCATAGCCTGTAGCTTCTGTTCTTGTGAGTGAACCGCCGTATGTAAGACCTTTACCTGTGAGAACGCCCTCGTAGCAGTTCTTTATTCTCTTGTACTGACCGTACATATAACCGATCTCTCTTGCGCCTGTACCGATATCACCTGCAGGAACGTCTGTGTCTGCGCCGATATGTCTGCAAAGCTCTGTCATAAAGCTCTGGCAGAATGCCATTACTTCACGGTCTGACTTACCCTTAGGGTCGAAGTCTGAACCGCCCTTACCGCCGCCGATAGGGAGACCTGTAAGTGAGTTCTTGAAGATCTGTTCAAAACCGAGGAACTTGATGATTCCGAGGTTTACTGATGGGTGAAGTCTCAAACCGCCCTTGTAAGGTCCGATAGCGCTGTTGAACTGTACTCTGAAACCACGGTTAACCTGTACCTTACCGTTGTCGTCTACCCATGGAACTCTGAACATAACCTGTCTTTCAGGCTCTGTGATTCTTTCGAGGATCGATGCTTCCTCATATTCTGGGTGCTTTGCGAATACTGGTTCAAGTGATTCAAGAACCTCTGTAGCTGCCTGGATAAATTCAGGCTCGTTTGAATTCTTTGCTTTCAAAAGATCAAGAACTCGTTCTGTGTAACTCATAATAATTACTTCCTTTCCTTACTGTCATTATATTTTTTAGCATACGAGCCACTAATAAATGACTAATATTAAGTAGCTGTTCTATTATTCTAACATATTTTGGACTCTAAGTCAATTACCGTCATGAAAAAAACGTCATTTTGTGAAAAATGTTGTAATTCCATGAAATGAAATTATGTATAATGACAACAAGGATCGCCGCTTTATGCAGAGATCCTTGTATATTATTCATCAATATTATTCAACTGTTACTGATTTAGCGAGATTTCTCGGCTTATCTATATCGCAGCCCTTGTTTGCGGCAACGTAATAACCGAAAAGCTGAAGCGGTATAACAGTCAGCGACGGAAGGAAGATATCGTTTGTGTTAGGTATCTGTATAGTATAATCCGCGATACCTGTCATGCTTCTGTCTTCTGTCGTGAGTCCCATTACAACGGCGCCTCTTGTTGTCACTTCCTTTATATTTGAAACTGTCTTTTCAAACAGATCATCAACTGTAGCGAGCGCTACAACAAGCGTTCCGTCCTCTATAAGAGATATAGTGCCGTGCTTCAACTCGCCGGCAGCGTATGCCTCTGAGTGGATATATGAAATTTCCTTGAGCTTGAGCGAGCCTTCAAGAGATACAGCATAGTCAAGGTTTCTTCCGATAAAGAAGATAGAATGACAGTTATAGAACTTTGATGCGAGATAAGCTATCTGTTCTTTGTTCTCAAGAGTCTTTGCCACGAGATCAGGAAGCTTTTCAAGATCCTCTAAGTATTTTTTGTACTGTCCTGATGTTATAGTGCTGATCTTTTCAGCCATGTATATCGAGAGCAGATACATAACTGTGAGCTGTGTCGAGTATGCTTTTGTAGTCGCAACGGCGATTTCAGGACCTGCCCATGTGTATATAACGTCGTCTGAAGCGTTTGCGATAGCTGATCCTACGACATTTACTATTGAAAGAACTCTTGCGCCTCTGTTCTTTGCAACTTTCAGCGCCTCAAGAGAGTCAGCTGTTTCGCCCGACTGGCTTATTACTATAACGAGATCATTCTTGCTCACGATAGGATCGCTGTATCTGAATTCGGACGCTATAACACATTCTACCGGTATACGGCACATTTTTTCTATGACGTATTTTCCTACAACGCCAACATGGTACGCGCTTCCGCATGCCACTATAAATATTTTTCTGAGATTTTTGATATCGTCCTTTGTAAGAGAAACGTCATCAAGCACTATTTTGCCGTCTTTTATACGCGGAGAGATAGTCGCTCTTATAGCCTTTGGCTGTTCCTCGATCTCTTTTATCATGAAATGCTCATATCCGCCCTTTTCAGCAGCTGAAACATCCCAGTCGATAGTCTTTATCTCTTTTTCAAGCTCTTCTTTGTCTGTGTTGTATATCTTAACATCATCGGCTGTAAGAACAACTATTTCATTGTCCTCAACATAGCATACCTGACGAGTATGCTTTAAAATAGCCGTAACGTCTGAAGCTACGAAATTCTCATCGTTGCCTATACCGATTATCATAGGACTTGCCTTGCGCACAGCTATAAAGCTGTCAGGATAGTCTGAGCAAAGCACACCTAACGCATATGAGCCCTCTACGCGGTCGATGACTTTTATCATTGTATCCATTATATCGCCCTTGTAGTAATATTCAAAAAGGTGGGCGATGACCTCTGTGTCTGTTTCTGAAATAAATTCAAAGCCTTTGCGAATGAGCTTTTCCTTTAATTCCATATAGTTTTCTATAATACCGTTATGAACAACAGCGAATCTGCCTGACTGTGAAAGGTGAGGATGTGAATTTATATCGGAAGGCTCACCGTGCGTCGCCCAGCGTGTGTGTCCGATACCGGCACAGCCTATAAGATCCTTTCCCCCGTTTGTCTTTTCACTGAGCACACGCAAACGGCCTTTGGCCTTTGCGAAGTTTATCTCACCATTATTTATGACAGCGATACCGGCGCTGTCATAGCCTCTGTATTCAAGCTTTTCGAGGCCTTCAAGCAAAATAGGAGCAGCCTGCTTCTTTTTGCCTATATATCCTACGATACCACACATATTAGTAACCTCCTCAAGTAATACGCGTTCTCGGCTTAAATTAGTTCAAACCTATTCTATTGTATACTATTTAATGCGAAAATTCAATACTTTTTTTAAAATATTTGATTTTAGATATTGTTTTTGTGGATAATTGCTGATATAATATAAACTGAGTATCATTATGTTGTGAAGGAGGATGAGAGCTTTGAATAAAGAATTGATATATGAAAATCCGCTGTCGTGTGAAGATGACGTGAAGGACTTTGTTATGGAGGGAAGCGCGTCTGTTTTTTTCGAGAACGGAAAGATGAGAATGAAAAATAATTTGTCGGCAGAGCTGGGACAGAAGTCAAATTTTGTGTTTTGGTGTCCTGTTGATTTCCCGTCAGACGTTGAGATAACATGGAATTTCAGACCTATAGAGGAACCGGGACTATGTATATTGTTTTTCTCTGCGAAGGGCATAAACGGGGAGGATCTGTTTGATCCGTCTCTCGCTCCGCGTGATGGACAGTATAATCTCTATCACAGCGGCGATATAAACGCGTATCATGTTTCATATTTCAGAAGAAAATGGGACGAGGAGCGTCAGTTCCACACATGCAATTTGAGAAAGAGCAAGGGATTTTATCTTGTCACTCAGGGTGCTGATCCTATACCTGACTGCGCTGACGCAAAGGATAGCTATGAGCTTAAGCTTGTGAAAAATAAGGGGCTTATAGAATTTGCCGTAGACGGTCTTACGGTGTTCTCATGGCAGGATGACGGAAAGGAATACGGAGAGGTTTTAGGCGGCGGAAAGATAGGATTCAGACAGATGGCGCCGCTTATAGGCGAATATTCAGATCTAAAGGTATATAAAATAAGTGAATAAAAATGGGAAGGAGATGTCTTTCTTAATTTGAAAAAGGTATTAAAGATATTGGAGTTCAGCAAGATAATCGAACAGCTCCAGAGCTATACGGAATCGGAATCGGTGAGAAAACGCATTTATAAAATGGAGCCGTATTCCGATATAGAAAAAGCGAGGGCAGCGCAGAAAGAAACTACAGAGGCGGTTTCAACGCTTTTGAAACTTGGCGCTCCGCCGGTGAGTCTTGCTGTGACAGATGTCAGAAACGATGTAAAGCGAGCTGAGCAGGGCGGAGTGCTGCACGCGCGCGAGCTTATAAATATTTCACGCGTGCTGTATGTGGCAAGGCGTATGAAATCGTATCTCGATGAAGCGTCAGATAGCTGCGAGATCCTTAAAGGGATACAGCAGGCGCTGCTCACAGCAAAATCGCTTGAAGACAGAATAAACGCGGCGATAATTTCAGAAGATGAGATAGCTGATGACGCGTCATCAGAGCTTTCATCTATCAGACGCCGCATGAAAAACTTAAATGGCAAAATAAAGGAAACGCTCAATTCTATGCTGCATTCTCAGCATTATAAGAAGTATTTGCAGGACGCTATTGTCACAATGCGATCTGACAGATATGTTATACCTGTGCGCGCTGAGTATAAGTCAGAGGTGCCGGGTATTGTGCATGATACATCTGCTACAGGTCAGACTATGTTCATAGAGCCTATGAGCGTTGTAAATGCCAATAATGAGATACGCGATCTCAAAAACAAGGAGATCAGAGAGATAGAGCGTATACTTGCGGAGCTTTCGGCTCTTGTAACGGAAAGCTCGCACGAGATATTTGTTGACTGCAAGGAGATAGCGGAGCTTGATTTCATATTCTGCAAGGGCAAGCTTTCTCTTGATATGAACGCTACAGAGCCTGTTCTGAATGAGGACGGAATAATAAACTTCAAAAGAGCAAGGCATCCGCTTATCGATAAGGATAAGGTGGTTTCAAACGATATCAGGTTCGGCAAGGATATACAGTCGCTTATCGTAACAGGTCCTAACACGGGCGGTAAAACAGTAACGCTTAAAACTGTTGGTCTGCTGTCTATCATGGCTGCAGCCGGACTTCATATTCCGGCGGGGGATAACAGCGACGCCGCAATTTTTTCTAAGATATATGCCGACATAGGCGATGAGCAGTCTATAGAGCAGAGCTTGTCTACATTCTCATCGCATATGGTGAATATAGTAAAAATATTAAAGAATGTCGATGACAATACACTTGCGCTTTTTGACGAGCTGGGAGCCGGAACGGATCCTACGGAGGGCGCGGCTTTGGCTATAGCTATAATAGAATATCTGCGTATGTGCGGTGTAAAGGTGCTTGCTACAACGCATTACAGCGAGCTTAAAGTGTTTGCGCTTACAACTGACGGCGTTGAAAACGCGTCATGTGAATTTGATGTAAAGACGCTGCAGCCGACATATCGGCTCCTTATAGGAGTTCCGGGAAAGTCGAACGCGTTTGCGATATCAAGAAGACTCGGTTTGAGCGAGGATATCATATCGCGCGCTAACGATATATTATCTGATGAGGATATAAAGTTTGAGGACGTTATAACAGACTTGGAGCAGTCAAGAGCGGCGGCGCGCCGTGACGCTGATGAGAATAAGCGCATGAAACGCGAGCTGACAGAGCTGAAAAAGCAGGTCGAGGCGGATCGGATCAAGCTCAAAGAAAATAAGGCGCGTATCCTTGAGGAGGCGCACAGAGAAGCCAAGATCATAATTATGAACGCGAAAGAGGAATCGAACGAGATCATCCGCGACCTTGAAAGAATGCGTCAGCAGGGAATAAAGTCGGGAGCTATAGAGGACAAGAAATCAAAGGCGAGAGAGCGGCTGAAACAGCACGAGGAAACGTTAGACGAGAAGATGAAACGCGTAGCTAAGCCGAAGCAGTCGTTTGTGGATCCGCCTAAGAATCTTAAACCGGGTGAATCGGTAAAGATAATAGATCTGAATCAGGAGGCCGTTGTGTTAAAACCGGCGGACAAATCAGGCAATGTCAGGGTTCAGGCTGGAATAATAAAGATGGATGTTCATGTATCAAATCTGCGCCGCATAGACGACAGCAAGGAACAGAAAAAAGCTATGACAGAAAGATATGCGCGGCCGTCACGTTCGTTTGAATCTAAGGCTATGAACGCTACAACAGAAGTTGACGTAAGAGGTCAGTATCCTGAGGAAGCGTGGATGAACACAGAAAAATTCCTTGATGACTGTTATCTTGCGGGAATATCGCCTGTAAGGATAGTTCACGGCAAGGGAACGGGAGTTCTTAAAAAGCATATAAGAGAAATGCTCAGAAAACATAAGTGCGTTAAGTCGTTTAGACCCGGAATATTCGGCGAGGGTGAGGACGGCGTAACTGTGGTTGAGCTTAAATAACAAACATATCCGGAGGAATATAATAAAATGGCAAAAAAGAAACCGGTAATAACGAACGCTATGCGTCTTTTGCGCGCGTCAAAAATACCGTTTGAGGAAATAGAGTATGAATCCCCGGAGGTGGGAGCGGATTTCGGTGAAACGGTTGCGGAGCTTGTCGGACTGCCGATGGAGATGTCGTTTAAGACGCTTGTGGCGAGAGGCGATAAAAACGGTATCGCTGTCGTATGCGTGCCGTGTGACTGCGAGGTCGATCTGAAGAAGCTGGCAAAAGTAACGGGTGACAAGAAAACAGAGCTTATACATGTAAAGGAGCTTTTGGGACTTACCGGATATATAAGAGGCGGAGTATCTCCTATAGGAATGAAAAAGCTTTATCCGACATACGTTAATATTTCGGCAGAGAGTCTTGAAAAAATAGCGGTGAGCGGAGGAGTTTGCGGTGTTACGCTGATACTTTCACCTCAGGATCTGCAAAAGGCTACGAAATGCGTTTTTGCTGATATAATAAAAGAATAACAGAGTTAGGAGAAGGGACAAATGAAGATTTTTTCACCGGCAGATATCTTGCTGCCAAAGAATGCAGACTTTTCAAAGTGGAGTGTTGTCGCGTGCGATCAGTATTCATCGGAGCCGCAGTATTGGGAAAAAGCGGCTGAATATGTCGGCGACGCGCCGTCAGCGCTGAATATAATCTTCCCGGAAGCATATTTGAATGACGGGAATGACGACGCGAGAATCGCAAAAATCAACAGAACGATGGACGAATATCTCAAGGACGGACTGTTCAGAGAGTATAAGGACAGCTTGATATATGTTGAAAGAACACAGCCTAACGGCAAGGTGCGTCACGGTATAGTAGGAAAGCTTGATCTTGAATATTATGATTTTTCAAAAGGTTCACAGTCGGCGGTGCGCGCTACTGAGGGAACTATAATAGAGAGAATCCCGCCGCGAAAGAGGATAAGAGAAAACGCGCCTCTTGAGCTGCCGCATATACTCATGCTTGTAGATGACAGAAAAAGAGAGATAGTAGAGCTGGTTATCGAAAAAGCGGCAGAGCTTGAAACGGTATATGATTTTGATCTTATGCTCGGCGGAGGACATATAACAGGCAAGCTGCTTGATAAGGAGCTTACAGCGTCGGTTCTTGAGGGACTTGAAAGACTTGAGGATCAGTCGGCATTTGACGAAAAATATGGTGTGAGCGGCAAGGATGTTCTGGTGATAGCTGTTGGTGACGGAAATCATTCTCTTGCTACTGCAAAGACATGCTGGGAGGAAATAAAGCAGAATCTGACAGCGGAGGAACGCGAAAACCATCCGGCGAGATTCGCGCTTGTGGAGCTTATGAACCTGCATGATGAAACGCTTGAATTTGAGCCTATACAGAGAGTAATATTCAATGTTGATTATAACGATATAGTAAAGGCGCTCTATGAATATTATCCGCAGATATCGGAAACAGATAATGGGGGACAGAAAATAATAATAGCGAAGGCGGGAGAGGAAAAGCGTGTATATATTAAGGATGCTCCTTCAAATCTCGCTGTAGGCACACTGCAGAAGTTCCTCGATGAATATCTTGAAAAGAACGGAGGAGAGATAGACTATATCCACGGAAACGATGTTGTTCATTCGCTCACAAAGGCTGATAACACAATAGGTTTCATAGTTGACGGAATGGAAAAGAATGATCTTTTCACTACTGTAATTAAAGACGGCGCTCTCCCGAGAAAAACATTCTCAATGGGCGAGGCATCTGATAAGCGATTCTACCTTGAAGCAAAGAAGATAAGATAAGAAATCAAAAGGACAGGGGATATACCCCCTATCCTTTTACTTTTCGTTGTCATCAACCGTAATATCTGCCGCATATATATTATGATACTTTGTCAAAAGCGTTTGGTATCCGCCTCCTGCTTCGTTTTTGACCTCATAAGTAGGCTGTGGATTTGGCCCGGAGAAATCATAACCTGTTACAGTAAGGATAGGCACATCAAGAGTGTTGTTGATCATTATTGCCGCGTCGGATCTTGTAGCATTATCCTGTTGTAAAAAAATGAGACCGTCCGTTATTCCGAGGATTGCGGCGCATGATAAATACCCTTGCGGATATCCGCCGGTAGCTTCAGCATATGGTGTGTATCCTGTTATATTTACAAGTATTTTTATAAACTCAGCGTATGTAATTTCGTTTTCGGGGCGGAAAGTGCCGTCGCCGTATCCGTTTAGTGTGCCTTGAGCGGTAAGCATCCATATATAGTCATGTGCCCAATGAGTATCCGGAACATCGGAAAATGAATAATCAGGCATATCAACAGATAGTATACCGTCTGCTTCAGATGATGCAGTATCTGTAACATATTCTGAAATTTTATCATTAGCTCCAAGAGCCGATGTTACAAGTCTTGCGACTTCTGCTCTTGTTATGGTCTTGTCGGGTCTAAAAGAACCGTCCTCATATCCGCCCATTATTCCGAAATCTTTTAGGCGTGACGCAGCCTCATAACAATCGCTGTGTTCATCAAGATCGGAATATGAGGCATAGCTTACGCATGGTATTGCCATAATTGCCGCGGTTGAAATTAAAGCTATAATTGTTTTTTTCATCATATTTATCTCCTTTGTTCTATATTACTGACGTTGCCTAATCACAGCTAAAAAATTTGGAATCGCTGTATTGACATCAGTCATTATCAGGTGTAACACTCACAGTGTATATATCGTGAAACATAGTCAGAAGAGTCTGATAATCATCTCCGTCACCGTTTTTGATTTCATAAATAGGTACTGCTATATCATGCGAATAAGTATATCCTGATATTACCATGACTGGAACATCAATTGCTTTGTTCAGCATCATTGCGGCATGAGATCTTGTAACATTGTCGGTGTTGATGAAATGCAGTCCTTCTGTTATACCTAAATTGTTGGCATACATCATATATCCATTGGGATAAGCCCCTACCTGTTCAGCGCATATTGAGTAGCCTGTTATGTCAACAAGTATTTTCGCAAGCTCTGAATAGGTTATTTCATTCTCTGGGCGAAAT
>CALXSW010000139.1 GCA_944391255.1 uncultured Clostridia bacterium
TAGATCTCTATGTCATCATTGAACTCATTATAAAGAGACTTCGCAACTCCTCTTATAGAAGCGTTCAAACCCTGACAATCTCCGCCGCTTGTTAAAATGCCAATTTTCATCATAACTGTTCCTGCTCCTCTCTTATGCAACATTTGCCATAAAAAAATCCCCCGCGCTGCAATTTATCATCAGTTCGATCACACCTATGTCAAACAGATATATAAAAAGCCGCGGTTGTTATCAGTAAAAATACTGCTTTTTTATTATTAAACAGGGAGCGCGAAATATTCATAAATATTCAGCGCCCCCTGCTTGATATCATTATTTCAAACAACAGACACGCAAAGCTTGATCAGCCTTTTTTCGCAGTAACAACTCTGTCGTTATCACACGGATCCTTTTTCAATTTTATAGAAACAAAATCCGCCTCTTTAAGTATATCGATCACAGCCTCGCCCTGGTTATAACCGATCTCAAAAGCGATATATCCGCCGTCCTTAAGTATTTTTGGAGCTACCTCCTCAACGATCCTCTGATAAAACAGCAACCCGTCAAAACCTCCGTCAAGAGCCTCAACCGGTTCATAACTTTTTACCATATTATCAAGACTGAATATCGTGTCAGTTTCAATATATGGGGGATTTGAAACAATAACGTCAAAGACTCCTTCCGGTATCTCCTCAAGTATGTCGCATTTTACAAAATCCACATTTACTCCGTTAAGATCCGCATTCTCTTTTGCGACCTGCAATATTGCCTCACTGTAATCTAAAAGAGTGACCTGAGTATTCTTACAATTTTTAGCGATGCTTATACCAATACAGCCGCTGCCTGTACCGATATCAAGAACTGTAAGCTTTTTCTTGCCTATCTTTCTTATGACTTCCTCGACTAATGTTTCAGTATCGGCTCGCGGTATGAGCGTATCCTCCGTTACCTTAAAGGTCAAACCCATGAACTCAGTTTCACCCAGCAAATACTGAAGCGGTTCGCCCTGATTGCGCCGCTCTACTATCTCCTCGATCGCCTTTAACTCTTCCTCTGTCACATCCCTCGGATGCAACACAAAATCAGCCTGTGACATTTTCGTGACATGGGATATTATCCAGTCTGCCTCATGCCCATTATCTCCTAACTCATCGCGCACCTCACTGCGCAGTTGACCGATTACCATTTGTCCTCCTCTTTATTCTTCGGTATGCACGGCTTCATTGAAGCTATTGCAACCTCTATCATTGAATCGTCCGGTTCTCTTGTTGAAAGCTTCTGCATCCACAGTCCCGGCTTCGACAATCCGCACACAACTTTATTCTTGCTTCGGCCTGCCCACTTGATAACTTCAAACGAAAGTCCCGCAACTACAGGCAGACACAATATTCTTGTTCCCATTCTGAGCAGTATAGCGACAGCCTTATTAAACTCATCGAACCTCGGAAGGAAAAAGAAAATTATTATACTGATTATCATTACAAACAGAAGAAAGCTCGTTCCGCATCTTGGATGAAACCTTGAATGTTTTCTGACATTTTCCACCGTGAGCTCATCTCCCGCCTCATAGCAGGCTATTGTTTTATGCTCCGCGCCATGATATTCAAACACGCGCTTTATATCCTTCATCTGAGATACTATTGCCATATAGCCTATAAATATCGCAAGTCTTAGAACACCTTCAAAAACACTCGTAAAAAGATTTGCCGATGTTATGCTCTGTATTCCAGGTATCATCTCTACAAGTCCTGTCAAAAATGACGGGAGAAGTATAAATATTCCAACGCTGAACACTATAGAAAGGAATATAGCAAAATATATCACAATATCCTTTATCTTATCACCCAGCTTTTCCTCAAGCCATTTATCTATCTTGCTCGGCTCTTCGTCCTCGTCATCTTCAATATCCACAAAGCTTGCGCTGAACATAAGCGCCTTCATGCCTATTACAAGACTGTCTACAAAGCTTACACAACCTCTTATGATAGGCACCCTGCATATAGCCGGTCTTGTCTTTGTACCGTTTTCATCGATCTTTACTTCTATTTCACCATCAGGCTTGCGCACAGCTACCGCAGTTTTATACGGGCCGCGCATCATAACTCCCTCCATGACCGCCTGACCGCCTATGGATGTTATATGTTGTTCTTTAGCCATTTATCTTACCCTTTTCAATGCCATTTCACAATGGCTTATTTTTATTTATCAGCACCAACAGCACGTTCCCGGGCATACGCAAGGTATACACCAGCACGGCATGCTTCCGCACATATCGCCCCCGGCGGTGTTGTACGGGCTGCTGCTGTTCGTATATGATGATGAGCGGTTTTTTACGCTGTTGAGCGTTCCGCTGTACTCGGCGTTTCCCGGATCCATTCTTACCGCCTGCTCCATATCCCGTATTCCCTGATTATACCAGCCTCTCTGGATATTCGCAATTCCGCTCAGATAATACCACTCAGCCGTTTTCGGCAGCTGTTCAAGCATTGTCAACGCTGCGGAAACACGGTGCATATTGAGCAGTGATCTGACCATAGCGAATGTAGGACGCGCATTCTGATAGCTGTAACCGCCCTGTTGGGAATAGCCGCCCTGCTGTGAATATCCGCCTGTTCCGGACGTGCCATGTTTGTTTTTATTTTTCAGCATATCGTATGCCTGATTTATTTCTTTCATTTTTTCCGTTGCAAGATCTGCAAGCGGATTATTTACATATTTGTCAGGATGGTATTTTTTTACCAACTCCTTATATGCTTTTTTTATAGTTTCCTCGTCAGCGTCTTCGCTGACGCCAAGAACCTCATATGGATTCATATCTTCCTCCGTTTTAAAAGCTTAGCATCGCATTTTCCCGCTTTTCCTTCCAGAACAAATGCCTGCCTTTGTTTAAGACCTGTATATATGATCTTGCCTATAAGGCTTTCATTTCTCTTGAAATCAAGCAGTTCAAAAGCCGAGGCTATATTTTCCAGCGTGAATGTCAGCGCCAGCTCCGTTTCCTGTTTCCGCTTTGATTTTATCTCTTCAGGAGTCTCACCGCCTGCCAGTAAAGGATTATATGATCTATCTTTAAAATCGCGCTCCATATCGTTATAGGCATCTAATATATATATCCATCTGCCAAGATTATATCCCATCCATGAAAGGATACGCGCGGTGTTTCTATCCTCTATAAATTCCGGAACGAACAGGTTTTCAAGTATCTTTGCAAACGCGTCTGCCGTTTCATCTATTGAATCACAGTCGTTTTTCTCATATTCTGAAAGCCTTTTAAGCTGTTCTTTTATTATCTCATGGCTTTTTGTATTCTGCCTTGACGAACGCTTATAACCTCTGTGTATCATCATCATTCCGGCGGCAGCCTTTATGCTTTTATCATCGTGAAGATCGTCTGCAAGCTTGAGATAACCAAGTATTACGCCGACCTCCGCCGCATAATCGAGAGCCGCGCTCTCCTTTACGCAGTTTCTTTTTTTTATCGGATGGACGATGCAGTTTTCCAACTTGATCTCCGGATCTGTTTCTGAGAGCGATTCCAGAACAAGAGCTAAAAATGTAATATCATAGCTGAGTCCCATACGCGACAGCTGTGACGCTCTTTTTCCGGTGGCCTTGCACACTCCGCAGTAATAAGAACAGAATGTATCATATTCCTCTTCTGTGAGCTGTTCTTTAGATATATTTACATAACCAAACACTGTTACGCGCCCCTCGTTAAACTCATATATACATATTTATTCTATATTGTATCATAAACAGAAGAAAATCTCAACTGTTTTTTTATATTTTTTTAATTTTTTACAATATCCCATCGATGATATATTAAAAACGCAAAAGTGAATAATTTATAGCGTTTCCATAAAAAATATAAATGTATGGTATATAGCTAAACAGCAAAAATGATCTTTAGGAGATGTATGGCATGACAAATAACGAATACAGCAAATATGTGCAGGATAATGCTCCCAAATCAAAGCTTTTATCAAACTGCGTAAAAGCGTTTATTATAGGCGGGATAATATGCTGCATCGGTCAGTTTTTTCTCAATATGTATAAATCAGCCGGAATATCAGAAGACGACGCGTACACGCTCGTAACCATAACAATGATATTTTTAGGAACATTCCTTACCGGTTTTGACATTTACGCTAAAATAGCAAAGCATGGCGGTGCCGGTACGCTTGTGCCTGTCACAGGGTTCGCAAATTCAGTAGCAGCGCCGGCCCTTGAATCAAAAACAGAAGGGTATATTCTTGGCGTTGGAGCAAAGATATTCACCATTGCAGGACCGGTAATTCTTTACGGTACTCTCGCGTCTGTCATATGCGGAATCATATATTTTTTCGCCCAAATCTGACCGAGTGCATTCTGACTAAAATACACACATTCAATGTCGATTTTTTATTTATTTTCTACAGCAAATTTTCATTTATTAAAATATATATTGAAAAAAAGGGCTTTACGTTATATAATATATATGTAATTTTCAGGTGTTTTTACGGCGTTTGCAGGTCGCAAAAACGCCTGATGATAAAAATAATATAAGTTAAGTAAGTAAGCGAAAGGAAAACATCAATGGATAAAAGAATTGGCGAAGAATGCGGTGTATTCGCCATATACGACCCTGAGGGCGACTGCGCCCGAAGCACGTATTATGGTCTTTACGCGCTGCAGCATCGCGGACAGGAAAGCTGCGGTATAGCCGTAAACAATAACCGTGATATCACATACTATAAGAACATGGGACTTGTAAACGAGGTCTTTAATGATGAGATAATCAACAAGCTTGGCGGCACAATGGCTGTAGGTCATGTGCGCTATTCAACAACAGGAGAATCGCTTCGTGAAAACGCCCAGCCTCTTGTTCTTAGATATGTGAAAGGTAATATAGCTATAGCGCATAACGGCAATCTTATCAACAAACCTCAGCTTGAAAAATGGCTCAGTCATGACGGCGCTATATTCCAGACAACTACGGATACGGAAATGATAGCGTATACTATCGCAAAGCACCGTCTTAAATACGGAAGCGTTGAGGAAGCGGTAAAAAGATCTATCCGCCACCTTGTCGGAGCTTTTTCACTCGTTGTCATGAGTCCGCAAAAACTCATAGCATGCCGTGACCCTTGGGGATTCAGACCTCTTTGCATGGGTAAAAAGGGTAAGGCTATAGTTTTTGCCTCTGAAACATGCGCTCTTGACACGGTAGGAGCTGAATATGTCCGTGATATTGAGCCGGGCGAGATCGTAGTAGTAAAAGGCGGCGAAATAACATCAATAAAGGATTATGTAAACACAAAGCCATTTACACAATGTATTTTTGAGTATCTGTATTTTGCCCGTCCTGACAGTGTTATAGACGGTCAGCCGGCAAATGAGGCGAGAGAGCTTGCGGGAGCTATACTTGCTAAAAGATTCCCTGTAGATGCCGATGTAGTGATAGGTGTTCCGGATTCCGGTCTTAACGCGGCTATGGGATATTCAAAAGAATCAGGCATACCGTATGGAATAGGCTTTATCAAGAACAAGTATATCGGACGCTCATTTATCGAGCCGACTCAGGCTATGCGCGAAAACGCGGTCAGAATAAAGCTCAATGTCCTTAAAAATACTATAGCCGGAAAAAGAGTCATAATGGTTGACGACTCTATCGTAAGAGGCACTACATCAAAAAGAATAGTCGCGCTTCTCAGAAAATTCGGCGCAAAAGAGGTACATGTCCGCTCGTCGGCACCGCCGTTTATCTGTCCATGCTATTTCGGCACAGACGTTCCGTCAAAAGATCAGCTTATTGCCACGAACAGAACGATCGATGAAATGTGCGAAATGATAGGCGCTGACTCTCTGGCATTCCTCCCAGTTGAGGATCTTAAGGATATCATACCAAAAGCGTCATGCGGCTATTGCTCAGGCTGTTTCTCAGGCGTATATCCTTTAGACACAGAACAATTTCTGGAAAATTAAATCTTCCAGATAAAACACATTCCTATAAAATCAAGATAATCAGCAGACATATAAAAACAGTCTGTTTTAAAATTCAAAAAAGGAGATTTTTTATTATGGCAAATCCAAAAGCAGCTCTCATAATGGGCTCTGATTCAGATTTCGACAAAGTGAAAGGCTGTATAACAAAGCTCAAGGAGTTTAATATCGATGTTGAGGTCAATGTTATCTCAGCGCACAGAACTCCGGACAAGGCTATGGAATACGCTAAGAACGCCGAATCAAACGGCATTGAAGTTATCATATGCGCTGCCGGCATGGCCGCACATCTTGGCGGAGTTGTAGCTGCAAACACGACTCTTCCTGTTATAGGAATACCTATAGTTTCAACATTCAATGGACTTGACGCTCTTCTTGCTACAGTTCAGATGCCTCCCGGCATACCTGTTGCTACAGTAGGAGTAAACAACGGAACGAACGCGGCGATCCTCGCAGCTCAGATGCTTTCACTTAAATATGACTACATAAAGGATATGCTGAAGGAGTCACGCGTAAAGATGGCAGAAGGCGTAGCAGCGAAAGATACAGCTATAAAAGAAAAGGCAGCTGAACTTTAAGCGTAAAACACCGGTCGGCAATATGTGATCGATCAAGCATTATATTATAAATATTAAATAATAGGTGCTTAAACGCTGTTTTGAATAAATTTTCCGGTAATTTCACTTTTGAAATTTACTTTTGAAAATTCATTTGTAAACAGCAAAACCATTCAGATAAAAACAGCTTATAACAGGGGATCCCTGATATTAAACATTTAAGGAGATACAAATATGGCTACAGATGCATATAAATCAGCAGGCGTTGACGTTGAAGCGGGATATGAGTCGGTGAGACTTATAAAGGACGACGTTAAAAGAACAAAAATAGACGGCGTGCTCGGCGGTATCGGCGGTTTTGGCGGTCTTTTCGAAATTTCAAAGGACTACAAAAACCCGGTTCTCGTTTCGGGAACAGACGGCGTCGGCACAAAATTGAGAATTGCTTTTCTCATGGACAAACATGACACTATAGGACAAGACTGCGTTGCCATGTGTGTAAATGACGTTGCATGCTCGGGCGCAAAACCTATTTTCTTCCTTGACTACCTTGCAGTTGGCAAGAATGTTCCGGAAAAGATAGCTCAGATAGTTAAGGGCGTAGCAGACGGATGCGTGCTTGCCGGATGCGCTCTTGTAGGCGGAGAAACAGCTGAAATGCCTGGTTTCTACCCAGTAGATGAATATGACCTTGCAGGATTTAGCGTAGGTATCGTTGAAAAGGACAAGATAACCGACGGCGACAAGGCAAAAGCAGGCGATAAGCTCATAGGTATCGCTTCAAGCGGTATCCATTCAAACGGATATTCACTTGTAAGAAAGCTTTTCGATCTGAATGGCGAAAACGCAAAGGCTAATCTTTCAGAATACAGCGAAAAGCTCGGAATGACAGTTGGCGAAGCGCTGCTTACTCCTACAAAGATCTATGTTAAGCCGCTCCTTAAGCTCATTGACGAAGTTGGGATAAACACAGTTTCCCATATAACAGGCGGCGGATTTATAGAAAATGTTCCGAGAATGCTTCCTGACGGTCTTAAGGCGGTAATCAAGAAAGGCACATGGGATGTGCTTCCTATTTTTGACGTACTGCGCGAAAAAGGAAATATCCCTGAAGAAGATATGTACAACACATTCAACATGGGTATCGGCATGATCGTCGCAGTTGACGCTGATAAGGCTGAGGCAGCTGTAAAATGCCTTACTGAAGCCGGCGAAAAGGCTTCAATAATAGGCGAGCTTGCCGAGGGTGAAAAAGGTGTGGAAATAATCTAAAATATTAATTTCAGATTTAGATCATATCGAATAAAACAGGCTATTGCAAAACCCAGCGAGTTTGCAGCAGCCGTAGGGGCTTTAGAAAAATAGCGCAGAACGGGCGAAACGAAGGTGATACGAAGTCTCCCCCTTGCCCGAAGGCGTACGTTGGTACGTCGAGTGGTGAGTTTCGTTCGTAACATAAAGCGAGTTTAATGCTGAAATTTTCATTTATGAAAAATTCCACTTCAACTATTATTATATTGGCAATACGCAAAAATGGCGCTTGCTTAGTTCTTTTAGCTTTATGTGGTCTGCGCATTTTGCTACAGCCCCGCTTTAAATAAATTCCCGCGCAAGGAGGATACTTTTTATGAAAAAAATAGGCGTGCTCGTATCAGGCGGAGGCACAAACTTACAGGCGCTTATAGATGCTCAGAAATCAGGGGTTTTAAAAAGCGGTGAGATCGTTACAGTTGTTTCAAACAAAGCAGGCGCTTACGCTCTTGAAAGGGCAAAAAACGTCGGTATAGACGCTCATGTTATACTAAGGCGTGATCACGCTTCAAAAGAGGATTTTGACATTGCGCTGCGCGATTATATGCAGAGCAAAGGTGTCGAGGTCGTTGTACTTGCCGGTTTTCTATCAATACTCGGTGAAAACTTTCTCAACGCTTATAAAGACAAAATAATAAATATTCATCCGTCACTCATACCTTCTTTCTGCGGCGACGGCTTTTACGGACTTAAGGTTCACGAGGCAGCTCTCTCATACGGCGTAAAGGTGACAGGCGCTACTGCTCATCTCGTCAATGAGATAACAGACGGAGGAAAGATCCTTCTGCAGAAAGCGGTGTACATAGAAGATGGGGACACACCGGAAATTTTACAAAAAAGGGTCATGGAACAGGCTGAATGGATAATTCTTCCACAGGCTGTTGAAATGATCTGCGCTCAGGACTGAGAAAGGAGCAAAGCATGAAAACATTAAATATCTATGATGAATTAAAAAATAATCCGTATCCGGGACGCGGAATTATCATCGGCAAATCACCGGACGGAAAAAAAGCAGTTACAGCATACTTTATAATGGGCCGCAGCGCCAACAGCCGCAACAGGATCTTTGTTGAGGACGGCGACGGCATAAAGACTCAGGCATTTGATCCTTCAAAGCTCGAGGATCCGCACCTTATTATTTACTCCCCTGTAAGAGTTCTCGATCATAAAACTATCGTTACTAACGGCGATCAGACAGATACGATCTATGAAGGTATGAACAAAGGATTGACATTTGAAGAATCGCTCCGCTCAAGAGAATACGAAGATGACGCCCCTAACTACACACCGCGTATATCGGGCATTATGAACATCAAGGGCGGGAAATTCAGCTATGGTATGTCTATCTTGAAGAGCAACAACGGAAATCCTGACTCCTGCCTCAGATTCACATATACATATACAAATCCTATATCAGGAGAGGGACGTTTTATTCATACATACAGCGAGAACGCCACTCCCCTTCCGTCATTTGAAGGCGAGCCAAAAGTAATAGAAATGCCTTGCGATGATATAGACTCATTTACATCAGGATTATGGGACGCATTGAACGAAGATAATAAGATATCTCTTTTTGTAAGAACTATAGATATCGCCACAGGCGAAACTGAAACAAGAATAGTAAATAAATATAATTAATATAAACTGAAAGGACATACTTACGATGAATGAAATGCAATTAAAATACGGCTGTAATCCTAATCAGAAGCCTTCAAGAGTATTCATGTCAGACGGAAGCGAGCTTCCGATAGAAGTTCTTTGCGGAAGACCGGGATATATAAATCTCCTTGACGCTTTAAATGGATATCAGCTCGTTAAGGAGCTCAAGGAAGCTACAGGACTTCCTGCCGCAACATCATTTAAGCATGTTTCACCTGCCGGAGCGGCTGTTGGAACAGAGCTTTCAGACACGCTTAAAAAGATCTATTTTGTTGATGATGTTCAGCTCACGCCTATGGCGAGCGCGTACGCAAGAGCACGAGGCGCGGACAGAATGTCCTCATTCGGCGACTTTATAGCTCTTTCAGATGAATGTGACGAGGCGACAGCTCTTCTCATAAAGAAAGAGGTTTCGGACGGTATAATCGCTCCTTCATACTCAGAAAAAGCGCTTGAAATACTTATGGGCAAGAAAAAGGGTAATTACTGTATCCTTAAGATAGATCCGTCATACAAACCGGCGCCGATCGAATGCAAACAGGTTTACGGTGTGACGTTTGAGCAGGGCAGAAACGAGCTTCCTATAAATAATTCACTCCTTGAAAATGTAGTGACAAACTGCAAGGATCTTCCTGACTCTGCAAAGCGCGATCTTCTCATATCACTTATAACATTAAAATATACTCAGTCAAACAGCGTGTGCTATGTAAAGGACGGTCAGGCTATCGGTATAGGCGCCGGACAGCAGTCAAGAATACACTGTACACGTCTTGCAGGCAATAAAGCGGATATATGGTGGCTTAGACAGTGCCCTAAGGTACTCGCTCTCGATTTTGTAGACGGTATAAGACGCGCTGACAGAGATAACACTATAGACGTATATATATCAGACGAATACGAGGACGTTTTGGCTGAAGGAACATGGCAGAACTTCTTTAAGACAAAGCCTGAACCGTTGACAGCGGCAGAAAAGAAGGAATGGCTCGCGAAGAATACAGATGTTGCTTTGGGCTCAGACGCTTTCTTCCCGTTCGGTGACAATATAGAACGCGCTCATAAATCGGGCGTTAAATATATAGCTCAGCCGGGCGGCTCGGTGCGTGATGACAATGTCATTGAAACATGTAACAAATACGATATGGCAATGGCATTCACAGGCATAAGATTATTCCATCATTAATAACATTAACGTAAGGAAAGGATATATATAATGAAAGTTCTCGTAGTTGGCGGAGGCGGACGCGAGCATACGATAGTATGGAAAATCGCTCAGTCACCGTCTGTTGATAAAATATACTGCGCTCCTGGCAACGGCGGCATATCAGAACTTGCAGAGTGTGTTGATATAAGCGCTACAGACAAGGACGCAATGGTAAAATTCGCAAAAGAAAATAATATTGACCTCGTGATGGTCGCTCCTGATGATCCGCTCGTTCTCGGAATGGTAGACGCTATGGAGGCTCAGGGCATACGCGCCTTTGGTCCGCGCGCAAACGCGGCGATAATCGAGGGCAGCAAATCATTTTCTAAGGATCTTATGAAAAAATATAATATCCCTACAGCCGCATATGAAGTTTTCACTGACAGCGAATCAGCTATCGAATATGTAAAAAAAGGCTCTTTCCCGGCAGTTATAAAAGCTGACGGACTTGCGCTCGGCAAGGGAGTTATAATCGCAAAAGATCTTGAGGAAGCAGAAGCTGCGATCAAGGATATGATAGACGGCGGAAAATTCGGAAAAAGCGGCAGCAGAGTCGTTATAGAAGAATTTCTTACAGGCCCTGAAGTCTCTGTTCTCGCCTTTACAGACGGAAAAACAGTTTGTCCTATGGTATCAGCTCAGGACCACAAAAGAGCTTACGATAATGATGAGGGACTTAACACCGGAGGAATGGGCACATTCTCACCGTCACGTCTTTATGATGAGGCGAAGCAGAAGGAATGCATGGAGAACATATTCATACCTACAATAAAAGCTATGGCGTCTGAGGGCAGACCTTTCAAGGGCGTTCTTTATTTCGGACTTATGATGACTCCTAACGGTGTAAAGGTAATAGAATATAACTGCAGATTCGGCGATCCTGAAACACAGGTGGTTCTTCCTCGTCTGAAAACTGATCTTGTAGAGATCATGAACGCGGTTATAGACGAAAAGCTTGACACGATCAACATTGAATGGGACGATAACGCGGCAGTATGCGTTGTAATGGCATCGGGCGGATATCCTGTATCATATGAAAAAGGATACGAGATATCGGGTATTGAAGATGCCAACGCTATGGATAACGTAATAGTATTCCATGCGGGAACAAAACTCGTTGACGGAAAATATGTAAATAACGGCGGCCGTGTTCTCGGCGTTACAGCTGTGGCAGAAGATCTTGACGCTGCTATAAAAAAATCGTATGAAGCAGTTTCAAAGATCTCATGGAAAGATGAATTCCATCGTTCTGATATAGGTATAAAGAAGTATTGATAAATACAAGAGTGAATCTCTTTTATTAACTGACACACAGTTAATATATGT
>CALXSW010000140.1 GCA_944391255.1 uncultured Clostridia bacterium
TGAAAAGGAAACACCTTCCGCAGCTTTAAGCGTATAACAAAAAAATGGGTGCGGCAAAACTCACATTTGCCGCACCCATTTTTTTATAAATCCTTACAAAAAATCAATCTATTAAGCCGAAATATCTAAACACTTCCGAATTTGTCGCGTACAGAATATCGTCTCGCCCCGAAAGCATCTTGCATAAATTCTCCATATAATCCCACATATTATATCCGTCTATCTCGTAGCTATGCCCCCATATATAAAATATCTGAGGTGTTTCTGACTCATTATTTAAAAACTGCTCTGCCAATTCAAACGTTTTAGGATCGGCAAACGAACATGTCGGATCAAATCTCAAAAGATCTGTCTGAATGTCAAAATTATACGTTGAGTTGACAGTGCGCGAAAAGCGTATGCCTATATTTTTCAAATGGCTTACAACTTTATCGGAATATACGCCGAAAGCGTATGCCGCGCCGCATATCTCTGTGTTAAACAGCTTTTTGAGCGCTCTTACATCTTCGTCAAACTCCTCGCATAGCTCTTTTTCATCAAGCTCGTCAGGCTTCAGGTGAAGTCTGCCGTGCGCGCATATTTCGTGTCCCTCATATATGCTCTTGTCAAATGGATCAGGACGCTTTACAACAAAGCCGTTGCAGTCCCATACATCGTCACCATTGATCTTTCCGCTGTTTAAGTTAAAGCTGCACTTAAGACCGTATTTATTAAACAGCTCTGCGAGCCGCTTGTCAGATTCCACTCCGTCATCAAAGCTGAATGTTACCGCTTTTTTATATGTACACATAAAAAGTCCGACCTTTCACAATTATATCTGATTTATTTTTTCTCTATGCTCTCGAGCATATCCCAACAGCCTAAAAGATACATTATCCCCAAGGCTCTGTCATATAACCCGTATCCCGGTCTGCATTTTTCGCCCCATATATGTCTGCCGTGGTCAGGGCGCATATATCCGTCAAATCCACAGTCATGATACGCTTTCATTATTTCTATTATTCCCGTATCTCCGTCACAATCCCTGTGTGACGCTTCGCTGAAATCTCCGTTCGGGAAATGCTTTACGTTTCTGACATGGGCAAACGCTATTCTTCCGCAGTGCTTTCTTATTATATCAGCAACGCAGTTTTCAGGGTTCGCGCCAAGAGAGCCGCTGCAAAGCGTAAGACAATTGTACGGATCATCTACCATGTTTACAAATCTGTCTATAGACTCGGCGTCAACAAGAAGACGCGGAAGTCCGAATATATCCCACGGCGGATCATCTGGATGTATCGCAAGCTTTATGTCGCATTCGTGACAAACCGGCATCATCTGTTCAAGAAAATATTTCAGATTTTCCCACAGCTTTTCCTTTGTCACAGGCTTATACGCTTCAAACAGCTCTGTCAGCTTGTCCATTCTCTCCGGTTCCCAGCCCGGCATAGTGTATCCTTCGCATTCCTCAAGTATGTATCGCGCCATTTCATTCGGATCATCTATTATTTTATCCTTTTCATAATACAGCGCGGTAGAGCCGTCGCCCACAGGATGAAACAGATCTGTTCTCGTCCAGTCAAATACAGGCATAAAATTATAACACACCACTTTTACGCCAAATTTCGCGAGATTTCTTAGCGTGATCTTATAATTCTCAATATATTTATCACGCGAGGGCAGACCTATCTTTATATCGTCATGCACATTTACAGATTCAACCACATCCATATTGAACCCGTATTTGTCAAGCTGTTTTTTGACCTCTTCTATCTCGTCCACTTCCCAGATCTCGCCCGCCTGCTTATTATGGAGCGCCCAGACTATTCCTTCAACACCCGGTATCTGCCTGATCTGATCAAGAGTTACGCTGTCATTTCCCTCGCCGTACCATCGAAATGTCATCTGCATAATGATCAACCTCCGTTCTTTTGATGCGTAAACAACATTTTCTGTTCTTGATTTATTATACTACCAAAATAGCGCAAAAGGAATTGTGTTTATTGGCTAAAATATTACCTATATTGTCATTTCACCGTCTGCTTTTTTCTCGACAGCAAAACGCCGAACAATATGAGCGCCCCTCCGAATATTTGACTCATACCCACAGATTCACCCAAGAATACCGCGCCTGCCGCTACGCTCGTTATAGGCTCCAAGGTCGAAACTATCCCCGCCGCTTCAGCGCCCTCGTATCTCACTCCTATCTGGAACAAAGGCATTGCCCCCAGAGTTACCATAAGCGAGATCACGCCGGCAAACGCCCACGAAACAGGCTTTATATGAAACGACAGTCCGTGTACGGCTATTCCGAATATAAAGATCGATATGCTCATTATTATCATCACGTAAAATGTCAGCACAACGTAATCAAGCCTGTCAAGTCCTGACCGCTCGATATATATAACATAAAAGCTGTAAAATATCCCCGAAAGCAGCGCGAGGATAACTCCCGTTTTGCTCCCTCCTGAGCTGATATCTGAAAACATAAAAACTCCCACCGTTACAAACACAACAGCCGTCATCATAACGCGAGATATTTTTTCATGATATATAGCCGCAGCCGCAAAAACTATAACTATCGGATACACAAAATGGAGCGTTGTGGCGAGGCCTGTGTCTATATAATCATATGAGCTGTACAAAAGAAGTATCGGCAGCGCTCCGCCGAATATTGAAAGGATTATTATGCTTTTTATAAGCGAACCGGAAAGCTTCATTTTTCTCTTATCCGCTTTTATTATGACGTAAAGCAGCGGTATAGACAGCGCGCTGCGCAGAAATGTCAGCGTCAGTCCGTTTATCCCTCCCTGATATGCCGCTACGGCGAGAAGCGGAGAAATGCCGTATATAACAGCTGATACAACAAGACATACCTTTCCCTTTGTCATATAATACCTCCGATGCCGGACAAGATCAACATATTCCGGCAAGCTCTTATTTTCGCGGCAACAAAAAAGCTGCCGGCAGTTTCCTATACCGGTAGCTTTTCCTTATTTTATGTTTTTTATTCCTTAAAATCGGATCCTTTTATGCGTTTCCAATATTCACGCGCCGCACCTTCCGTTTTATTTTCGCCAAACTTGTAATACACCTTGTCCTTTATATTATCAGGAAGATACTGCTGCGCTATATAATGATTTGGATAACTGTGAGGATACTTATATTCTATGCCATGCCCGAGCGTTTTTGCGCCGCCGTAGTGCGAATCCTTAAGATGCTGGGGTATGTCGCCAGTGTCTGTGTTTTTTATATCCTCAAGAGCCTTATCTATAGCGTTTATGGCGCTGTTTGATTTCGGAGCGGTCGCGAGCAGTATCACCGCTTCCGCAAGAGGTATCCTCGCCTCCGGAAAACCGAGCTGCAATGCCGAATTAACGCACGCGTTCACTATTGCAGCCGCCTGTGGATATGCCAAGCCTATATCCTCCGACGCCATAACAAGCACGCGCCGGCATATGCTCTGAAGATCGTCAGCCGCAACAAGCCGCGCCAGATAATGTATAGCCGCGTCAGGATCAGAGCCTCGAACAGATTTCTGAAATGCCGATAAGATATCATAATGGCTATCGCCGTCCTTATCGTACCTAAGCGCCTTTTTCTGCACCGCCTGTTCGGCAAGCTCTAAGGGTATTCGTATAACACCGTCCATATCGGGATGAACCGCCAAAAACAGCGCCTCTACAGCGTTCAGCGCTTTTCGCACATCTCCGTTCGCTGTGTTCGCTATGTGCTTTATCACGTTGTCCTCTATCTCGACATCGTATGACGAATAGACATCATTTTTAAGTATCTCTATTCCTCTTTGAACAGCTTCTTCTATATCGTCGGCACTGAGCGGCTTAAACTCAAATACAATGCTTCTCGACAATACAGCGTTATATATATAAAAATACGGATTTTCTGTTGTGCTCGCAATAAGCGTTATTTTTCCGTTTTCCATATACTCAAGAAGTGACTGCTGCTGTTTTTTATTGAAGTGCTGTATCTCATCAAGATACAGCAATACGCCATTGGGCGCGAGAAACGTGTCAAGCTGATCAACTATCCTCTTGATATCTGACACCGACGCAGTTGTCGCGTTCAGCTTTTCAAGTGTTTTACCTGTGTTTGACGCGATAATATTAGCTATAGTCGTCTTTCCTACGCCGCTCGGTCCGTAAAATATCATATTGGGGACTTCGTTATTCTCTATTATGCGCCTGAGCAGCTTCCCCTCGCCTATTAGATGCTTCTGTCCGACAACCTCATCAAGCGATGAGGGACGTATCCTGTCGGCTAACGGAGTTTTCATTTCATTTTCTCCTTTATTTCAGCCTTCAAAGCTTCTATCTCCTCTACTGAAACCGTTGTCATATATGATCTGTTGCACTCTGCTGTTTTGTCAAGCTTTTCAAGCGCCTCTTTATAAAGACCCAGCTTGTAATCAACCTGAGCGCTGTGATACCACGGCTCTACAGATTTTGTATTGTTTTCCAGAAGCTTATCAGCTATCTCCTTAGCCTCCTCATACTTTCCTCTGTTATAATAACATATCGTGAGATTATCGCATATATCCCTGTTCTCATCATCATAGTCATACGCTTCAAGACAAAAATTCATCGTATCATCGCTCATAGGATCCTTTAATATCTTAAAGTAGCCTATCATTCCATACAGCATGATAGAGCGGAATCCGTCATTATACAGCTCCATACCGTCTTCAAGCGCTTCATCAAGGTTGCCCTGCTTATAATAACACATACATCTCTGTATTATAGCGCGTCCCTTATATTTATCGCTCACCTTTCTCGCAAGCACATTAGAAACGACACGCTCCGCGTCGTCTACATCGCCTGTTCTTAAAAGAACGTATGAATATTCCATTGCGGTATCGATCTTAGCGCGTCCTGTTTTTACCGCTTTCTCGAACCAAGCTTTTGCTCCTTTATAATCAGCTGCCGCAAAAGCTTTTCTTCCTTTTACCTTGTATATCTCCGGCAAAAACATATAAAGACAAACTGCGCCTATGAATAGTGTTGCTAAAATACCTATAAGCCAGCTTGTTTTCCATGCCACAAAAATAATTATGGCTACAGATAAAATATACACAAATTTCATAACTGTTTTTCCTTTCTAAAAAATACGGGCTGCCGCAAACTCACTGAGTTCGCAGCAGCCTCGTAAAATGAAATCAGAATTCTGCTGTTCCGACTGTTCTCGGGAACGGCAATACGTCACGGATATTCTGCATACCTGTTATATACATAACTGCTCTTTCAAAACCAAGACCAAATCCCGCATGCTTGTTTGTTCCGTACTTACGCATATCAAGATACCATTCGTAATCTTCTTTTGCCAGGCCAAGCTCGTTCATTCTCTCTATGAGAACGTCATAATTCTCTTCTCTCTGGCTTCCGCCGATGATCTCGCCTATGCCAGGGACGAGCACGTCAACTGCCGCTACTGTCTTCTTATCATCGTTAAGCTTCATATAGAACGCTTTTATTTCCTTAGGATAATCTGTTACCATAACAGGACGCTTGAACACTGTTTCTGTGAGATAACGCTCATGCTCCGTCTGGAGGTCTGAACCCCACTCTACCTTGTATTCAAAATTATCATTGTTCTTTGACAGGATCTCAACAGCTTCAGTATAAGTAACTCTTGCAAACTCATTTGATACAACATTATTGAGTCTGTCAAGCAAGCCCTTGTCTATAAACTGATTGAAGAACGCCATTTCC
This sequence comes from uncultured Clostridia bacterium, assembly GCA_944391255.1. Taxonomy (GTDB): domain Bacteria; phylum Bacillota; class Clostridia; order UBA1381; family UBA1381; genus Ornithomonoglobus. The sequence goes on from CALXSW010000140.1 coordinate 5,706, forward strand.
TCAGGCGCGTTTTCAAGACAATAGTTAATGATGTACTTGAGCATCTCCTCTGCCAGATCCATATCATCGCTGAGATCAGCAAACGCGATCTCCGGCTCGATCATCCAGAATTCAGCCGCGTGACGTGTTGTGTTTGAGTTTTCGGCTCTGAATGTAGGTCCGAATGTGTAAACATTTCTAAACGCCATGCAATATGTTTCAACATTGAGCTGACCGCTTACTGTAAGATTTGTGCTCTTTCCGAAGAAATCCTTCTTATAATCTACTTTTCCGTCTTCTGTAAGCGGAAGATTATCGGGATCGAGAGTCGTTACTCTGAACATTTCTCCGGCACCCTCGCAGTCGCTTCCTGTTATGATCGGAGTGTGAACATATACAAAGCCCTTTTCCTGGAAGAACTTGTGTATAGCATAAGCTATAATAGATCTAACTCTGAACACAGCCGAGAATGTGTTTGTTCTCGGTCTTAGATGCGCTATCGTACGCAGATACTCAAATGAATGTCTCTTTTTCTGCAAAGGGTAGTCAGGTGTCGAAGCACCTTCAACGATCACCTCTGCCGCTTTTATTTCCATTGGCTGCTTTGCCTCCGGTGTAAGCTCCAGCACACCGTTTACCGTTATAGCCGCTCCAACGTTAAGCTTCGCTATCTCTGTGTAATTAGGGAGCTTATCAGCCTCTATAACAACCTGTATGCTCTTGAAGAAGCTTCCGTCATTAAGCTCTATAAATCCGAAATTATTTGAAGCGCGGATCGTTCTGACCCATCCTGACACTGAAACTTCCTTGCCGCCGTATTCTTCCATACCGCGGTATAAGCTTTTTATAACCGTTTTCATTAATATTCCTCCGTTGCTTGTAATATATCGCCTGGTCACGCGTAATTTACATAAGGGTTATTCCTGCCGCCTTAAGATCTTCTATCTGCTTATCAGGCCATATGCTGTTCTGAACCTCGCCTATATGCGCCTTGTTTAAAATAAGCATACACAGTCTTGACTGACCTATGCCGCCGCCTATAGTATACGGGAGCTGCTTATTAAGTATCATCTTATGGAAATCCATTTCAAGTCTTTCCTCGCAGCCAAGCTCTTTTACCTGCGCAAGCAATGAATCCTCGTCTACTCTTATACCCATGCTCGAAAGCTCAAACGCGCAGTCGAGAACCGGATAATATACTACTATATCCGCGTTAAGTTCCCAGTCGTCATAGTCAGGAGCGCGGCCGTCATGGCGTTCACCAGATTCCAACACCTTGCCGATCTTCATTATGCAAGCGGCTTTCTTTTCGCGCAGGAACTTATTTTCACGTTCCTTAGGCGCATCGTCAGGATAAAGATCCTCAAGCTCCTGAGTTGTTATAAATGTTATTTTCTCCGGGAACGGATCTACTATTCCCTCATAGTGGTGCTGTAAACGCTGAGCTGTAGCTCGCATAGCGCCATATATATTCTCCACATACTTGTGAAGTGTTTCAAGATTTCTTTCTTCCTTTGTTATTACCGCTTCCCAGTCCCACTGGTCAACGTACATTGAATGGAGATTGTCAACATCCTCATCACGGCGAATAGCGTTCATGTCCGTATACAATCCTTTGCCCGGAGCTATATTATACTTTCCAAGAGTGAATCTCTTCCATTTTGCAAGTGAATGCACTATCTCAAGAACAGCGCCGCCGATACACGGAGCATCAAATGATACAGGACGTTCAACACCGTTAAGGTTATCGTTAAGACCTGTTTCCGGACGCACAAATAATGGCGCTGAAACACGCTGCAAATTAAGCGCCTCCGACAATTCTTTCTGGAAAATATCTTTTACCTGCTTGATCGCTGTTTCTGTTGTCAGCGCGTCAAGCGCAGAACTATAATGTTCGGGAATGATTACTGCCACTCAAATTACCTCTTTCCTAATTTATTTAATTTAATGTCCTTTTCGGATCATCGATATATTCAATGGAGTCAAGCTGAGCTTTAAACGATGCCCGGATCGCCGCGATATATTCTTTTCTGAGAATATCGCGCTCTTTTATTTCATCCTCGTTAAGCCCCTCGCCCTTTGCTTTATGGGCAAGCTCGTTTATTCTTCGGATCTTGTTACTATCCATCGTTATCCTCCTTAAATCACGATATTAGTATTATAGCATTATTATCGCTATTTTTCAACTGTTTTATTGAAATTTATGTTATTTTTTATATTATATTCTCTATAATATACCTTATCGCGCTGCTGTTGCACGACGGGACCTCAAAATCTGCTATCTCCTTTACCGCGTTTTCCGCGTTTGCAACGGCGCACGATGTGCCGGCTGCCTTAAGCATATCTATATCATTCATATTATCGCCCACAGCGTACACATTCTCTTTTTTTATTCCCAGTATCGCCGACAGCCGCTCAAGCGCTATACCCTTTGATACACCGTTCGCCACTACGTCAAGATATTTATCTCCGCTTCTTACGCAGTATCCGCTGTCATATTCCGACCTGTATACAGGCTCATATTTATCGAGAAGCTCTCGCTCGCCTATCAAAAGCACCTTTGTCCACGGCTCGCTCCACACCTTATCCGGCATACCGTAAACAACATCATACGATCTCGTTTTAAATCGCTCTGTTTCCGCGCACGGCCTGTACACATAAACTATCTCGTTCGCGTATACCTCAAGCCCGATTTCCGGCAGCTCGTTATAAACTCTCTTTATAGCGCTCTTTCTGTCTTCCTCTATAGACTTTTCATATAATGTCTTATTCTCTGCAAAATCGTACAGCTTTGCGCCGTTATGTAAAATAGCGGGAGCGTTTATCGTCATCTGCGAAAAGTAATGGCGCACAGCCGGCTCCATTCTTCCCGACGCTATTGTAAACATTCCTCCCTCTTTTATAAAGTTTAAAATAGCCTCTCTGTTTCCCTCTGATACTGTGTGATCTGAAGAAAGCAATGTCGCGTCCATATCCGATACAAGAAGCTTTCCTGTATATTTCCCCATGTTCTTATCTCCTTATTTTCTTATCCTTTAAGCTCGCCGTCTGTATTTATCGTAAGCTCCGCGTCATTCTTTTTTATATGATGACCTCATGCTCACGCCTGTTACGCCGCCGTCAAGTATTGTTGAGGGTATCAAAAACTCCTCAAGCGCGAATGATGCAAGCACAGCGCCAACTGTTATCATTATGTAAGAAAACGCGCTCGTTTTTAAAAAATCGTGAGCCATACCTCTTACTTTGCTTAATTTTGCTGTCATAGATCAGCTTCCCTCCTGTTTATATTTTTCGCTGTGAACTAAAGTAATCTCTTTAATTTATATTGCAGCTCTCCGACTGACATGTTATATTTTTTCGCCAGCACCGCGCCGCGGATCCCTGCCTTGTAATCGGCAACGATACATTTATCTATATCCTCAGTTTCCTCTGCGCGCTCTGCTTTTTTATGAGATGCCGCTTTTATAGTATCTATTATGGCTTTTCCGTATTTTTCCGCTTTGTACGAGCCTATTCCGGAAATTTTCATAAGATCATCTATAGATAACGGTTTCTCATCGCACAGCGCTCTTAAAACCTTATCGGAGAAAATGATATACGGCGGAACGTTCTGCTCCTTAGCAAGCTTAACACGCATCGCGCGAAGCTCGTCATATAACAGCTCACTTGACGTAGGCGGCTTGCGCTTTGCATTATCGATATACACACTATTTTTCGCGCCTGTATTTTTAGCGCCCGCATTTTTCTTAAGAGGCAGCCTGCTCCTAAGCTCTGATGCCCTTTTAGCGTCTGTGCAAGATGAGCAGTTTCCGCATTTTTCATTTCTGTATTCGCCGAAATACCTTAATATATAATTTCTCAGACATAATGATGAATTACAATAGCCTATCATCATATTCATTCGTATAAGATCCTTGCGCTTTATCTCCTCGCGCATCTTAGGTGATATGCCCTCTATCTCCTCCTGGTTTTCTATAAAGTATTTTATAGTAAAAACATCTGTCGGAGAGTAGAGCATATAGCATGACGCCGGAGAACCGTCACGTCCGGCTCTGCCTGCCTCCTGATAATAATTTTCTATGTTTTTAGGCATATTATAATGAATTACAAACGAAACGTTTGACTTGTCTATTCCCATACCGAACGCGTTTGTAGCAACTACTATCGGCTTTCGGTCATATATGAAATCCTCCTGATTTTTTATGCGCTCTTCCTGCGAGAGTCCGGCATGATATTTTGTCACCGGATACCCCAACGCGTCGAGGTTCGTATATACCTCTTCTACCGCCTTTCTTGTAGAACAATATATTATTCCGCTCTGGTCTTTCTTTTCTGACATTATCGCGATCAATTCCTCTACCTTATCGCGTTTTGTATGCACAGTGCGCGCGTCAAAATAAAGATTAGGTCTGTCAAAACCCGTCGTAAGAACAAACGGATCTTTTAACTTTAGTATCTTTATGATATCATTTCTGACCTCGCCCGTTGCCGTGGCGGTAAAAGCGCCTATAACAGGACGCCGCGGCAGCTTATCCACAAAATCCATTATTTTAAGATAGCTCGGTCTGAAATCCTGTCCCCACTGCGACACGCAGTGTGATTCATCTATCGCAATATATGAGATATCAAGCTGTGAGCAGACATCAAGAAAAAATTCCGATTCAAGTCTTTCAGGCGCAACATATATGATCTTATAAACGCCTCTGACCATATTTGAAAGCATTTTACGGCTCTGCGCTTCATTTAAAGAGCTGTTATAATACGCGCCTCTTATTCCCGCCTGAACAAGCGCGGAAACCTGATCGTTCATAAGAGATATGAGCGGCGAAACAACAAGCGTTATACCGTCCGCCATAAGCGCCGGTATCTGGTAACATATAGATTTTCCCGCGCCCGTTGGCATTATGGCGAGAACGTCCTCACCTGCTACGAGATGTGAAATTATCTCCTCCTGACCGCCGCGAAATGAATCATGACCGTAATATTTTTTTAGTATCTCACGCGCTGTATCTGAAATTCCCATGTTCTGCATTTCACTCCAAACTATAAAAGCAGCCCCTTCGGGCTGCTGTCTATTTTAGGGGGACCCTTGCCTTTCGGCAAGGGCATAAAAAAAGGATGGTGTGACTGCGTTATGCAGTCCGATAATATCTGATTGTCTTATTCAACGACTGTAAAAATATCTCATTTACAGTACATTGATATTCTATCATACTTTTTCAAAAAAATCAAGTCTTTTTTGAAAAAAAATTTATTTTTTTTTGTATTTTTTTGGTTTTTTCTTTATAAATCATTTAAATATTTTTTTTTAACAAAAAAAAACAACCGTATTCGCAGACTCTATCTGTAAAATACGGTTGATTTTTTACAATTTAAAAATTACTTCTTTTTAACTGACTTTGCAGCCGGCTTCTTTGCAACTGCCTTTGGAGCTGCTGCCTTAACTGCAACCTTTTTCTCTGCTGGCTTTGCAACTGCCTTTGAAGCTGTCTTCTTTTCAACCGGCGCCTTTTCTTCAACCGGCTCTGCCTTTTCAGCAGCCTTTGTCTCAGTCTTTGCGGCTGGCTTTCTCTCATACTTCGGAATTGCAGTTTCCAATGTTGCGAGCTTTTCAAAATTACCCTTCGCTGTAGCTGCACCCTTTGCTATTGCCTTATCAAGCGTTGTCTTGCCTGCAAGAATATTCATCAATGATGTTCTGTCAATATCTATTACTGCGTCATTGTCCTTGTAGTCATATCCTTCTACAGCAACTGTTCCGTTTTCTGACTTGAAATAGAACGTACCGCCGCAGTCAGCATCTGTCAAAGTGACCTGAACAGCCATATCAGCAAGCTTTGAAGCATCAACATCAGCGAACTTTTCCTTGATCTTCTTTAAAGCTACTTCATATGTCATAATTATTCCCCTTTCTATCGAAGCACATCTGCGGTCTAAACGCCCGAACACAGACAAACAGCGCTTCTCTAAAAACATAAACAATATTCTAACCTTAAAAGCTATTGCTTTTAACGATATATAGTATACACTATTTTCATTTTCATGTCAATTAAAAATTGCATAATAACGTCATTTTTGGTAAATTTATTTATAATTTAAAATAAATTTGTATTTTCTTTTCACTAATTTAACTCCAAAATCAATAATCATTTCTGTTTATTTTTTCGCCTGCCGTATTTATTATTTCCTATATTTTGTGGCGAGCGGCGGCTCTTTTTCCGATCCGGAACTATGTTTTTGCGAGTATCTGTTTTAGAGGCGCGTATAAGACACCGCGGTGAGTTTCCTATAAGATCTTCACGTCCAACACTTATTAGCGCCTCTTTTACTATATCATAATTTTCAGGATTTTTAAACTGCAAAAGTGCTCTCTGCATCGCCTTTTCTTTAGGACTTTTCGGCACATACACCTTCTCCATCGTAAACGGATCAAGACCGGTATAGAACATACATGTAGATATCGTTCCGGGCGTTGGATAAAAATCCTGCACCTGCTGCGGATTTATATGGTGTATGTTAAGATATTCCGCAAGACGCACCGCATCTCTCACTGTGCTTCCCGGATGCGATGACATCAGATAAGGCACAAGATACTGCTTTAATCCCATCTTTTCGTTCAGCTCATAGAATTTATCTGAAAATTCATTGAAAACATCATTTTTCGGTTTGCCCATATACTTTAGCACATTATCAGAAATATGCTCCGGTGCCACCTTAAGCTGACCGCTTATATGATATTTTATAAGCTCTTTGAAAAATGTGTCGTCCTTATCGGCAATAAGATAGTCAAAGCGTATTCCGGAGCGTATAAAGACCTTCTTTACACCCGGAAGAGCGCGGAGCTTTCTAAGCAGCGCAAGATATTTTTTATGGTCTATTTTCATATTTTTGCATGGGCTCGGATACAGGCAATGCTTGTTCATGCACGCGCCTTTTGTTCTCTGCTTTTCACAAGCAAGCTCTCTGAAATTTGCCGTGGGACCGCCCACATCATGGATATATCCTTTAAAATCCTTGTCCTTTATCATAAGCTTTGCCTCAGCAATAAGGCTTTCATCACTGCGCGACGTCACCACCCTGCCCTGATGGAACGCGAGCGCGCAGAAATTACAGCTGCCATAGCAGCCCCTGTTTGCCGCAAGCGAAAACTTAACTTCCTCTATCGCCTTTATTCCGCCGTATTTTTCATACATCGGGTGGTATGTCCTCATATACGGCAGAGCGTACACCTTGTCAAGCTCATATGTGTCAAGCGGCGGCTGCGGTGGATTCTGGATCAGATATCTGTTTCCATGTTTCTGCGCAAGCGCTTTTCCAAGATACGGGTTTTGCTCTATATACTGTTCCCTGCATGATACAGCGTATTCTCTCTTGCTCTCAACGCACGACTCGTATGACGGTATTTCCTTATATCCGTCAGCGCTCGATGATATAAAGCATGTTCCCGGTATAGTGGTTATATTTTCTACAGCTATCCCGTCATTTAAAAGGTCCGCTATCTCCGCTATCTGCCTTTCTCCCATTCCGTACATGAGTATATCAGCGCGCGAATCAAAAAGGATAGAGCGGCGCACCTTGTCGTCCCAATAATCATAATGCGCGAACCGTCTGAGGCTCGCCTCAACTCCGCCTATAAGAATAGGTATCTTTCCAAACGCTTCTCTTATCCTGTTGCAGTATACGATCGTGGCTCTGTCAGGACGATGTCCCGCTTTATTTTCAGGCGCATACGCGTCATCATGTCTTTTTTTCTTGCTGACAGTATAATGATTTACCATGCTGTCTATATTGCCGGCACTTACAAGCACGCCAAGCCGAGGCCTGCCAAGACTTTTAAACGCCTCCGCCGAATGCCAGTCAGGCTGCGGCAGTATAGCCACGCGGTATCCGTATGACTCAAGCACGCGCGATATTATAGCATGGCCAAAGCTCGGATGATCAACGTAAGCGTCACCTATTACATACAAAAAATCATAGTGATCCCAGCCTCGTTTTTTCATATCAGCCTTTGAAACAGGCAAAAAATCATTCATCTTCTTCCTCCGTATCCGCGCCTATCGCTTCTGTCATATCGCTGTGTGACACAAGCACATCACGCGGTTTCGCGCCGTTTGCCGGCGAAACAATACCTCTTGCCTCCATCTGATCCATAAGCCGTCCCGCTCTTGAATATCCAACGCTAAGCCTGCGCTGTATCATAGATGTTGATATTTTTCCCATCTCTACAGCTATTCTTATAGCCTCGTTCAGAAGCGGATCACCGTCATCTTCAACGTCCGGCGTTACACCGTTCTCACCTGTGGCGATCCTTTCAATATGCTCTTCAAGATCCTCACTGTAATGTGTTTCTGGAGATGTGCTTTTTATGTATTCAACTATCCTTTCCACCTCTCCGTCCGAAACGAACGCGCCCTGAACACGGCTCGCCGCCCTCGCGCCTGTAGGATGATAGAGCATATCTCCCATTCCGAGAAGCTTTTCCGCTCCTGCCTTGTCAAGTATAGTACGGCTGTCGACCTGAGATGACACGAAAAACGCTATTCTCGACGGCACGTTTGCCTTTATAAGACCTGTTATAACGTCAACAGACGGTCGCTGTGTCGCGATTATAAGATGAATGCCGGCAGCTCTCGCAAGCTGCGCAAGACGGCATATATAATCCTCTATCTCCTTTGCCGCCACCATCATAAGATCGGCAAGCTCGTCTATTATTATTACTATCTGCGGAAGCTTGTCTCCGCCCGTCTGCTCCATAAGCTTGTTATACCCCTCAAGCTTTCGCGTACCCGTTTCCTTAAACAGCTCGTACCTCTTCATCATTTCCGAAACCGCCCAGTTCAAAGCGCCTGCCGCCTTCTTCGCTTCCGTCACGACCGGCACAAGAAGATGCGGTATTCCGTTATACACGCCAAGCTCTACCTGCTTAGGATCTATCATTATCAATTTTACCTCGTCCGGCTTCGCCTTATACAAAAGTGATGTAACAATAGCGTTTATGCAGACTGATTTACCGGATCCCGTAGCTCCGGCTATAAGAGCATGCGGCCATTTTGCCACGTCGCCCACAACTACATTTCCTCCGATATCCTTTCCAAGGCATACCGTAAGCTTTGATTTTGCGCTGTTAAATTCCGGCGATTCAAGCATTTCCCTCATCGTTACCGACGTTACAGACGCGTTCGGTATTTCAACTCCTACAACGCCCGCCTTTCCCGGCACCGGCGATATAAGCACAGTCGCGACAGCCATATTGAGCGCTATATCATCAGACAAGCCGACGATCTTTGAAAGCTTTATACCCTGGCTCGGCTGTATCTCATACCTCGTTACAGTAGGTCCCTGCGTCACCTGCACCGGCTTTGCCTTTACTCCGAAATTGTCGAGGACAGATATAAGATTCTGCGCTTTTTCATAAAGCTCCTGCCGGTGATCGTTGTTCACGCGCTTAGGCTTGTCTAAAAGTTCAAGAGTCGGGAACTTATATTCCGGCGCCGCCTCACTCATCGCCCTGTCAAACTGCTCGCGGAACGTGAGCTTTTCATTACTCGTCAAATTCTTTTCCTTTGGCGGAGTTTCCTTCATCTCATTTACCGGAACACCGTCCATTATTCCGCCGTTTTGCTCAGGATCTATATCGTCTATAAATCTTTCCTCCTCAGGCAGAGCTTCAACGTCAAATTTTATTTCGTTTTTTATTTCGTTTTTTATTTCGTTTTTTGTTTCGTTTTTTGTTTCATCCGGTTTAATATCATCTAATTTTGTTTTATCAGATCTTGATGTATCGTCCGCGCTTTCCGCGCTTTCTTTCGTATCATTATCTGAATCGCCTATATCAAAGCGCATATTGTACAGATCATATTTCTCGCCAAAGAGATCATCACTGAAAAGATCCGGCTTTGATGCAGTATCGCCTGACGCTATCTCATCCGCGAAGCTGTTTACAATATTTACAGCGTCACTCTTTGAGTCATATTTCTTATTTTCATTTTTTTCTCTGACAGATGCGCTATCTCTCTTTTTTCGTCTTTCGCTCAGACTTTCCGGCAGCTCCTCGTCTATCTCCTCGTGCGCGAAGAATTTTTGCCTCTTCTTAGGCTCATCATCGTCTGTGTATCCCACATAGTCATCATAGTCATCGTATTCCTCTTCTTCCGCTCTCTCCGCGCGCTTTCGCTCCGCGTACTCGACGGTCTTGTCCTTCAGCTTTGTTCCCTGCTTTACAGAGAATCCGAAAAATTCTCTGAACCACTTGTACAGAAGCGGATAAATATTATAATGAGCTATAACGCAGCCGAGCGTCACAAAAGCCACAAGATAAATAAGGAACGCGCCTATATTGCCCACTGCTCCTGCTAAAAGCTTTCCGAAATACACTCCTATAAGACCGCCGCCGTTCATGCTGCTGCTGCATATTAAAAACGCGTCCTCCACGCCGTAGCCGGCAAACATACCTATCATAGACGCGCAAAGCGTCATCTCTACAACACATAAAAAAAGCTTTATCCATGCTTTAGACGCTGATTTTACAGTTATGAGATATATCAGCACACCGGCAAATATCACCGGTATAACAAACGCCATAAGCCCGTAAGCTCCGCCCAGATTAACATACACAGCATTAGCTAAAACAGAACTCGAATCTACATACATAAATAACGCCGAAAACACAAACAGTACAGTGAATATCGCGCCGCTTATAAACATAGGCGAACCTAAAAAATCAGCTATACCGCGTTCCGCCGCCTTTGCCGGTTTCTTTGATTGTTTTTTTCCGGCTGAATTTTTTTTCTTATTTGCCATTTTTATGACCATGAACTCCTTTCACAAAACCAAGTTTGAATCAAAACCGTTCAGATCGTGCGAGAGCGTGAACGAGGCTGTACTTTGTGTACGCGAGTGAGCGCTCCCGTGCGAGATGGGCGGTTTTTATTTAAACTTTACCTCTATGCCGCCAAATATCGGCTGTATAAATCGCAATTAAAGTCAATTACTATATATTATATCACAATCCGCGCTAAAAATCTACCCCTTTTTTTCAATAAGCGAAAACGCGTCCATTATCTCCGATTCTGTCATAAACCGCTTTACTCTATTTTCATCGTCAAGCACCGCGCCGAATACCGTATACATCGGCGACACCGCCTTTATGGCGGGCAGAGTATCACTCTCGTTTTCAAGCAGAACTATTTTTACATTATTCGTTTTCTTTTCAGCGCCGCTCATTGCAGCCACAAAATCAGCATTATATTTTTCCTTTGATGTCACTATATTTCCGAGCAGGAAAAGAGCCATTATCACCATTGACAAATTGATCTCACCGTTTATAGCCGCCGCAAACGCAAAGGACGCAAACAGCGACGCAAGTGAAAATGAAACTATATTTAGTATGCGCCGCGCCGATGTATTCCCAAAGCGCGATGCAAATATTCTGAACATTATCATTCCGCCGTCAAGCGGCATTATCGGGAGTATATTCATAATAAAAAGAGCCGTGTTCATCTTATATATCATATCATATCCGAGCAATGCTGATATAATAGCGAACACGCCGTTAAAAAGAGGGCCTGCAGCATAGAGTATTATCTCCTCCGCCAACGAGTGTATTATCTTGTTTTTAAGCCGCAGATTAACGCCGAACGGCATAAAAGTGAAGCTCTCCGCCTTGAGACCTATAAGCTTTGCGGCGGCTAAATGCGAAAGCTCATGTCCGGTCATAACGGCATATGACGCGGCTATAAGCTTTATATCGCCCGTAAAGCAGCATATAGCAGCGAGCGCGGCAGTAAGCGGATGAACACGCAGCCTCATATTATCCCCCCATTTATCGCTTTATAATAGCTTATGAGCGGACAGCGCATTTAAGAACAAAAAACGAGGCTGCTGCAAAATGCACAGACCACATAAAGCAAAAAAACTGCCGCAAAAGCGGCAGTCCGGACATTGATATGCTAAAAAATATATTCGTATTAACAATAATTATCCTTATACATAGAAATGCATCTCGCAATGCTCTTCTTCGCGTCCTCCACTCCGAGCACCTCGCTGACATACGTTTCTCTTCCCTCAAGAGATTTATATACCTGAAAGAAATGTGAAATTTCATCAAATATATGCTGCGGAAGCTGCGATACGTCACTGTAACAGTTATATGTAGGATCGTTAAACGGGATAGCGATGATCTTCTCGTCGATCTCATCATTATCAACCATCTTAAGAACGCCTATCGGATAACATTCAACAAGCGTCATAGGTACTATTGTTTCCTGACACAGCACAAGCACATCGAGCGGGTCATGATCCTCAGCGTATGTGCGCGGTATAAACCCGTAATTTGCCGGATAATGCGTAGACGTGTAGAGAACTCTGTCAAGTCTTAGCATACCTGTGTCCTTGTCCATCTCGTATTTGTTTTTACAGCCCTTAGGTATCTCGATAACCGCTATGAATTTATCGCTTGATATCCGCTTAGGGCTTATGTCGTGCCATATATTAGACATGTTCTTCCCTCCAGATATAATTATTGATAATATTATATCACAGCGGACGTTTTATTTCAATAGGAAATCCAAAGGAAATACAAAAGGAAATACAAATTCCGCAATTTGGATATATAAAAAAGTTCTTAAGTTTATTAAAACAGAATTAAATTAAGCTAAAAGTAAAAAAGAGCAGAAAGTCTGCTCTTTTTGCAAGTATATTATCCGGAGAATTTAGATCGCAAAATCAAGTCGTTCTTTGACATCTATTGTAAGCGTTTTATCCTTTGCAAGCTCCTACTGCCGCTTTTCCATTTTCGCATTAAGATCCACATACATATCGCCCGCAAAAAATAAACTCATATGATCAGATTTTTATAAATCAAATTTCCCGTTATCTTTTTTGTTCTGTTTGAATTACAATGGCAGCAAAAAACAAGAGAGAGAGAAAGGCTTTGTCCTTTGCTGCCATTATATCTGTAACCCAGTAAATATTATAACAGATTATTCCACATCTTACCACAAATAAATTATTGACTTTGCCGCTAAATCGTTTAAATATTACTATCCGATTGACCAATCTAAAATGTTGTGTTATACTTGTTTCACAACATTTTAGATAAAGGAGCGATCTTGATGAAACAGCCTATCCTCGCGATCATGCCGTCTTTTACCGCGTCGTTTTTCCACAGTGAAAAACCTGTTAATATGCTGCGTGATCATTATCATGATATGTACGAGCTGTACTTTATAACCGAGGGTGAACGAAATATATACTTTAACGGCATATGCTACAAGTTCAAGCGCGGCGATTTTATTATTATACAGCCGTTCACATCTCACAGAACTGAAAGCGAGGAAGCCACATTTTTCGGACGCTACGTCATAAACTTCAAAAAAGAAGATCTTGAGAGTATGTTCAGCGCCTCCGATCTTCTGCGCATCAAGGAACTGCTCCAATCCTCAGCGGTGCATCTGAATGAAAAGACTACCGCACTCGTTGAAAAACTGCTCGATATGATAAGAAAATATAACAACGATAACAACGCGACTTCTGACAAACTTAAGATCTCTACTCTCATTCTCGTTCTTGATATCGTATGCAAATATTACGAGGAAAGCGGCTTTGCGGCTCCCGGTTCATCAGCTACAGCCGCTATACACCCGTCAGTTCAGAAATGCATAAGGTATGTGTCGGCGCACTACGCAGAAGATATTACGCTTGATTTTATAGCCAACTACTGTCATATAAGCAAATCGCGTTTCTGCAGTATATTTAAGGAAACGACCGGCACAACATTTCTTAATTACCTCAACAATATGCGGATCTCACAGGCTCAGAATCTGCTTGTTACAACAGACAAGCCTCTGCACGAAATAGCCGCGCTTTCAGGCTTTTCATCAACAAGCCATATGACACGCATATTCCATACCGTTCACACAAGCTCGCCGACAAAATGGCGGAATATGCTTCGTGAAAAAATATAATAGCTTCTTTTTGATGCAGCGGATATTGCATTTCTGCAATATCCGTTGTTTTTTATTGCCTGATCTAATAATTCCTACCTTAAAAATAGTTTTATCAAAAAAATTCTTGACTATTCGACAAAAAAATACTATAATATATATTGGTATATCATTATATTATTTCATAATATATTGTATAAACACTTATTATAAGCAGAAAAAGAATAACATATACTAATTTTTATATCATATTAAGGGAGGTTACAATTTTGAGTAAACTTCATATGGGAATAGACGTCGGTTCAACGACTGTTAAAGTAGTTGTTTTAGATGACAGCAACAAAATACTTTACTCGGAATACCGCCGTCATTTTTCAGATATCAAGAGCACGGTGTCAGACCTTTTTGCTGACGTGCAAAAGGCGCTTGGCGACAAGCAGTTTACCGTTGTAATAACAGGCTCGGGCGGTCTGCTGCTTTCAAAAATGCTCGGACTGCCGTTTGTTCAGGAGGTAATCGCAAACAAGACTGCTATAGAAACATTTCTTCCGGGAACAGACGTCGTTATAGAGCTTGGAGGCGAGGACGCGAAAATACTGTATCTTACAGGCGGACTTGAACAGCGAATGAACGGCACATGCGCCGGCGGTACAGGCTCATTTATTGATCAGATGAGTATACTGCTGAAAACAGACGCTGACGGTCTAAACGAGCTTGCATCGCATCACACCACTATATATCCTATAGCCGCGCGCTGCGGAGTTTTCGCAAAGTCAGACGTTCAGCCGCTGCTAAATGAGGGCGCGGCGAGAGAGGACGTTGCGGCATCTATTCTTCAAGCGGTGGTAACTCAGACTATATCAGGTCTTGCTCAGGGCAGACCTATAAAGGGCAATATAGTATTCCTCGGCGGTCCGCTCCACTTCCTGACACAGCTTAGACGTCAGTTTGAAGACACACTAAGGGAAAACGCGACTTCATTTTCCATTCCGGAAAACGCTCAGGTCTTTGTAGCGATAGGCGCGGCGCTCATGTACGAGGAAAACGCGCCGCTTACAGATATGCAGTCGCTTTCTCAGCAGCTTGCTAATTCAAAAGGCGTTGACGCTGAAATAACTCGTATGCCGAAACTGTTTAAAACAGACGCGGAGCTTGACGAGTTTATGACGCGCCACGCTGAGGACACAGCCGTTCGAGGCGATATATCAAAGGCAAAAGGTCCTGTCTTCCTCGGCCTTGACGTAGGTTCTACAACGATAAAATGCGCCGTTATAAACGAGCAGGACGAAATCATTTTTGACTATTACGGCAAAAACGAGGGCAGCCCTATAACGTGCGGTCTTAACATACTGCGCGAGCTGTACTCAAAGCTTCCTAAGGACGCGTACATAGCTAACGGCTGCACAACAGGCTACGGCGAGCTGCTGCTTAAGACAGCATTTAGAATAGACGAGGGCGAAATAGAAACGATCGCTCACTACAAGGCCGCGAACCATTTCTCACCCGGCGTTGATTTCATCATTGATATCGGCGGTCAGGATATGAAGTGCATGAAGATAAAAGACGGCGTTATAGACTCTATAATGCTTAACGAGGCATGCTCATCAGGCTTCGGCTCTTTTATCCAGACATTTGCCGAAAGCCTTGGATATGACACGATATCGTTTTCAAAGGAAGCGCTTAAGGCTGACAACCCTGTTGACCTCGGCACACGCTGCACTGTTTTCATGAACTCAAGAGTTAAGCAGGCTCAGAAAGAGGGCGCTACAGTCGGAGACATAAGCGCCGGACTTTCATACTCCGTAGTCCGCAACGCTCTTTACAAGGTAATAAAGCTCCGCGATACGTCGCTTATGGGCGAAAAGATAGTTGTTCAGGGCGGAACGTTCAACAACAACGCTATTTTAAGATGTTTTGAGCTGCTTATCGGAAAAAATGTAACACGTCCGGACATTGCCGGAATAATGGGCGCGTTCGGTTCGGCGCTCATCGCTAAGGAGCGATGGAACGGCGGAGAATGCGATATACTTACAGCCGATGAAATAGACACGTTCACATTCGACACAAAGCTCACTCGCTGCCAGAAATGTAATAACCACTGTCAGCTCACTGTTACCGATTTCGGCGACGGGAGCAAGTTCATATCAGGCAACCGCTGCGAGCGCGGCGCCGGCGAGGACACAAAGAAAAACGATATACCTAATCTTTACGATTATAAATATAAGCGAGCGTTCAGATATAAGCCGCTCAAAGAGGAAAACGCGCCGCGGGGCATAATAGCTATGCCGCGAGTTCTCAATATGTATGAAAACTATCCGCTGTGGTTCACTTTCTTTACAGAGCTTGGATTCAGCGTCAGGATCTCCGGAAGATCGACGCACGCTATGTATGAAAAAGGTATCGAGTCGATACCATCTGAAAGCGCGTGCTATCCGGCAAAGATAGTTCACGGTCATATACAGGATCTTATCGATAAGGGATATAAAACGATATTCTATCCTTGTATACCATATGAACAGATAGAATATTCAGCAGCCGGAAATCATTTCAACTGTCCGATGGTAACCTCATACCCTGAGGTAATATACAATAACATGGACGTTGTAAGAGCGCCGGGAATAAAATACATATATCCGTTTATAAACCTTGCCGACAAGCCTTCATTTAAGCGCCAGATGGCAAAGGCTCTTGAAAGCTATCATATACCGTTCAAGGATATTGCAGACGCTGCCGAAAAAGCTTTTGACGAGCTTCAGAATTACAAGAACGACATAAGACACAAGGGTGAAGAAGTCATAGAATGGCTTGAAGAGCATAACAAGCGCGGAATAGTTCTCGCGGGACGTCCGTATCATATCGACCCTGAAATAAATCACGGTATACCTGATATGATAAACTCGCTTGGTTTCGCGGTTCTGACAGAGGACAGCGTGGCGCATCTCGGTCATTTACAGCGTGATATAAGAGTAGTTGACCAGTGGGCATACCATACAAGACTTTACGAGTCGGCATCAGAGGTAATAAAGAACAACCGCCTTGAGCTTATTCAGCTCAATTCATTCGGCTGCGGCCTTGACGCTGTAACGACAGATCAGGTCATGGAAATATTGCAGTCGCACGAGAGGATATATACAACGCTTAAAATAGACGAGGTATCAAACCTTGGAACAGCGAGAATTAGAGTGCGTTCGCTTAAAGCCGCTGTAAAGGAACGTGACGATAATTCATTCGTTCCGCACAAGGTAGAGGATTATACTATAAACCGTGTGAAATTCACCGAAAAGGAGAAGAAAAACCACACAATTATATTCCCTCAGATGTCCCCTTCCCACTTCCATTTATTTGAAGCGGTGCTTAGAGCGTCAGGCTACAATGCCGCTGTTCTTGAGCATACGACAGCGGAGGATATCGAGGCTGGACTAAAGAGCGTAAACAATGACGCGTGCTATCCGTCTATAATGGTAACAGGTCAGCTTGTTCACGCGTTTACATCCGGCAAATTCGATCCAGATAAGACTTCCGTCATGATCACTCAGACAGGCGGCGGCTGCCGCGCGACAAACTATATCGCGTTTCTGAGAAAAGCGCTCAAGGAAGCCGGCTATCCGCAGGTGCCTGTAATATCGCTTAACGTTTCAGGTCTTGAGGGTAATCCTGGATTTAAGATAACGCCTAAGCTCGTTGACGGTCTGCTTAAGGCATGCACATGGGGCGACATACTGCTCTCTGTTTCACAGAGAATTCGCCCGTACGAAATAAACGAGGGCGAAACAAACGAGGTATATAACAAGTGGCAGAACAGACTTTACAACGATATTGTAAACGGAAATAAGAAGAATCTTAAGCTTAAAAAGGTGATCGATCAGATAATCGATGATTTTGACGCTATACCGATAGACGATTCTGTTAAAAAGCCGCGAGTAGGCGTTGTAGGCGAAATACTCGTTAAATTCCACCCTGACGCGAACAATGATGTTGTAGGCGTCATAGAAAGCGAGGGCGGCGAAGCAGTTATGCCGGGACTTGCCGACTTTATGCTCTACTGCCTCTATAACAACAACTTCAAGCGCGATAATCTCGGAATGAAGGCGTCTACAGCAAGACTCTGCAACCTCGCCATATGGGGTATAGAAAGCTATAGAAAACACGCTGAAAAGCGAATGAAAGCAAATCCGAAATTTGCTTCACGCGCTCCGGGACATATAGCTGAAATAGCAGAGGGCGCAAAAAAGGTATTGCAGCTCGGTCACTGCACAGGTGAAGGCTGGTTCCTCACAGGCGAGATGATAGAGCTTATAAACAACGGCGCGCCTAATATAGTATGCGTTCAGCCGTTCGCTTGTCTGCCTAACCATGTTACGGGCAAAGGTATGATAAAGGAATTAAGACGTCAGTACCCGCAGTCAAATATTGTCGCTATCGACTATGACCCGGGCGCGAGCGAGGTAAACCAGCTTAACAGAATAAAGCTGATGATGGCTGTTGCATTTGAGAATCTCCGTAAGGAAGAGGATTTTGATAATATTCTTAACAAGAAACGCCGTGAAAAATTAAAATCAGCTGAAAAAGTTAAAGTATGATAAAAAAATGTGCCGTCATCAAGATGGCACATTTTTTATGTATTTTCAACATATCATCTATTATGCGATTTTACGATTTCAAGTATCTCGCGCGCGAACCCGTCCGGAGTTCCGGCGTTATATACCTCAACCGCGTAATCACAGTCAGCATAAAACGGCTTTCGGTCGTTAAAGCGCTTTTCTATCGCCTCAAGCTCCTGATTCTGCAAAAGCGGGCGCGTGGCTGTGGCTTTATTCAACCGCTCTTTTATCGTTTCAAATGACGGCGCAAGATTTACAATGACGCCGTTTTTTCTTAGCGCTTCTATATTCGCCTTATTGAGCGGCACACCGCCGCCTGTAGCTATAACATATCCGTCAAGCTCCGATGCTCTGCACACCATTTTATGTTCAAGCTCTCTGAAATATTTTTCACCGTATTTTGCAAATATGTCATTTATCGACATTCCCGCTTCTTCAACGATCATATCATCAGTATCGATAAGCTTATAATCAGACATATCAGAAAGCGCCTTTGATATCTTTGACTTGCCGCTCGCCATAAATCCGGTAAGAACTATATTCATCTTCCAAACACCTCTTTCCTTATAATATCTGCCATATCATCAGGAAGCTTTGTATCGGTGAAAAGCTCGTACGCTATTATCCCCTGATATATAAGCATATCAAGTCCGTTTAAGGTCTTTGCTCCGTTTTCTCTCGCTATACGCAGAAATTTAGTTTCAGCCGGATTATATATCATATCAACAGCCGCCGTGTTTTCATTTATAAAATCAAGGTCGGCTACCTCGTCTATCTCGTCTATAGGCAGCGAGTCCTCCTGCGGCTCCATGCCCGCCGATGTCGTGTTCAAAACTATGTCAAAGTCAAAGCTTTCTATCTCCGTTTTCACGTCAAAGCCCGTTGTTTCCTTTAAAAGCTTAGCCAATGCCTCCGCTTTTGACTTTGTTCTGTTCACTATCGTGACGCTTTTCGGCTTAGCCTGTATAAGGCGCATAAGAGTTGGCTTTACAACGCCGCCGGCTCCAAGAACAAGTATTTTTGCATTCTCCGGATCTATACCGGCATGCATCAATGCCATATAAAATCCCTCACTGTCGGTATTATATCCGTACAGCATACCGTCCTTATTTACTATAGTATTTACCGCTCCAAGCTTTTTCGCGTCCTCTGAGATCACGTCAATATGCTCCATAACCGCTATTTTATGCGGCGCGGTAACATTTATACCTTTTATCCCAAGGGCGCGCACTCCGGCAATAGCGTCCTTGACATCACCGCTCTTTACATGAAATCCCGAATATGTGTAATCATATCCCATTTTTTCAGATATGAAGTTATGCATTTTAGGCGAAAAGCTGTGCTCCACGGGATCGCCTATTATTCCAAGCTGCTTTGTCTTTGCTGTTATCATATGTTTTTCTCCTAATATCAGTTATTAAATCCATTCAGTAATTTAGTAGCATACGCTCCGTCCACCGCTTCCCAATCAAATGAATACAGTTTCATTCCCGATTCAATAAGACTCTTTTCCACCGTGTTATATGTTTCAACAGGCACAGAGGAAGTGTATATCTGATTTTCTATGAAATCATGTATCATGAACTCTATAGTTCCATTCTCCATCTTTCCGAAACGGCACACTCTCTGATCTGATTTATCTATGTCCTGCGACAATATCATGAGCTTTATGACCTCTATCGTCTTATCGTTAAATCCATTGTCAAATATCAATATCTTTTCAAGCAGCTCATTATAGTCCGCGACAAATCTAAGATTATATCCACTAAGCTTTTTAAGCTCTCCCGAATCCTTTGATGTCTGCTTTATATTGTCAAAAAGCTTCTGCTTTAAAACAGGATCGTTTGTCGGCGAAAATGAGATCATGAGCTTTTTTTCCTCGTCGTGATAAAGCATAGGATTTGGCATCAAAGCCGTATGCGAGCATGACGAGCAGTGAAATATATTGACCTTACCCGTCAAAAGATCTCTTTTAAGATCCGGACTGTCCTTAACCGTTATTGAATTCCATACCGTAACATCAGCCATCTGCCCGCATTCCGGACAGCGTATGGCCTGCTTGCTGTTTATACTCATTTATTTCCTCCGTTATTTTCAATATTCATTTTGCTGTCGCCTCTGCCCATATCTACAACATATCCCGCATTTTCTATGCGCTCCGATAGGTGACGCAGTCCCTCAGCCGCCTCGTCTCCGCTGCTTGCCTTGTTGTCATACAGCGAATATTTATTTCTCGAATCGGGCGGCGAAAGATTCGGCATAACAACATTCGCACCCACATTAAACGCCTTTTCCCTGCCCATATCATCAAGCGTGGCAAGCGCCGTAGTCGCCGGCAGCAGCACGCGTGGAAGAGCAAGACGCGTTAATGTCAGCATCGTAAGCGTAAGACCGACTGTTCCATTGGGCATATCTCTAAACGGCGTGTCCTTATGCGCTATGAACGGCCCTATTCCCACCATATGCGGTTCAAGCTCCCTTAAAAATATGATATCCTCCGCAAGCGTGTCCGGCGTCTGATACGGCGAGCCTACCATAAATCCCGCGCCTGCCTGATATCCCAGCTCCTTAAGAGTGTAAAGACATTTCATCCTGTTTTTTAAACTCATGCTCTCAGGGTGAAGTCTGCTGTAATGCGCCTCGTCAGCAGTTTCATGGCGAAGCAGGAAACGATCCGCGCCGGCGTCCTTATACGCCTTATAGCTTTCCCTCGATCTCTCCCCTATTGAGAGCGTCACAGCGCAGCCCGGCGCCGTTTCCTTTATGGCGCTTATTATATCGCACATCTGCTTGTCGGAATAATACATATCCTCTCCGCCCTGTAAAACAAATGTGTTCATTCCAAGCTCCCTGCCCTGCAAAACACATCCCAATATTTCATCTTTAGAAAGTCTGTATCTTGACGCGCATTTATTGCTTTTTCTTATACCGCAGTAAAGACAATCATTTTTGCAGTAATTCGTAAATTCTATAAGGCCGCGTATGAATATCCTGTTACCGTAATATCTGTCACGCTCAGCTTTTGCCTCGCGCGCCTCTTCTTCTCCGGGTCCGGATAAATGCTCTGCTATATATTCCGAAAGCTCTCGCCTTGTCATATTCCTTACATCCATAGATCGTTCCTCACTTTCTCTTATTTATTATACTATAAAATATAAAAAAAATCAATCATATTTAAGGATTTGTCCGCGTATTATAGATTGATAAGCGGCGAAAGGACATGTAGATATGTTTTAGTCCGCAAGCTGTTTTTGATATCGAAAGGAATGTTTTTAATGAGGAGATTTCGTACTTTTATAATTACAAAACGCCATCTGCGCGCCGTATGCATAACAGCGGCTGCCGCTGTTTCAGCCGGTATCGGCTATGCCGTTTTTAAAGCGCCAGCCGCTCTTCCGGCATTTTCGCCGTCAGACGGATCAGATAAGGTATACGAGGATATTCTTGACGCCGGACTTCCTCACGGCGGCGACGCGCTAAGTCTCGGCGATATAATTTCAAAGATCATCGGCTTTGATCCGGACGAGCCGGACTCGATCATACGCGAAGCGTCGCCTGTCTTTGATCCTCCAGAAAACGAGGATAGCACAGAACAAAATATTCCGTCAGCTACGCCATCTGATATACCTTCAGCCGCTCCGACCGAAACGCCGGTTCAGCTAACAGAAAACGAGCTGCCGTCTCATGAGCAGATCATAAATTCAGTTGGATTGAAAATAAATAATGCCACAAATTACGATGTGAACTTAGACGAGCTTTGCTCAGCGCCGCGCCCCGTTTCGCTTGAGCTTAACGCTCCGGAGGTGCTTATAATGCACACTCATACGACCGAATGCTTTGACGGCGACGCAATGCCCGGTGAATCAGAGCGAACAACAGACGAGAATTACAATGTATGCGCCGTGGGCACGATCATTTCAGAAGAGCTTAGCAAATACGGGATACGATCCATACATGACACAACGATACACGACTATCCATCATATCAGGGCGCGTATACAAGAGCGCTTGAAACGATAAATAAAAACATGGAGGAATATCCATCAATACGCGTTGTGCTTGACGTACACCGTGACGCGTACATATATAATGACGGTTCAAAGCTTAAAGTAAGCGCTGATATAAACGGAGAAAGCGTCGCACAGGTAATGCTCGTTCTCGGAACTGACAGCATGAACCTGTATCACCCGTACTGGAAAGATAATTTGACGCTTGCCGCAAAGATACAGAACGCCGCCGAAATAATAGCGCCGGGCATAATGCGGCCGCTTAATCTGCGCCGCGAAAGATTTAATATGCATGTCACCCGCGGCAGCATTCTTCTCGAAATGGGCAGCAACGGAAACACATTAGACGAGGTAAAAAGAAGCGCGCAGTATATCGGCAAAGCGATAGCCGCCGCGCTGCTTAACGGATAACAGCGCTTTCCACGAAAACAAATTCTGTCGTACCCGCGTACGCCATCGATTTGTTTTCGTGGGATCAGAGCTGATCCTAAATTCCGCTGTAAATACAGTTTATGATCAAAAATGAAAGTCCTCTGTTTTCTGGCATTGTATAGAAAACAGAAGACTTTGTTTTTTTATTATTTGCTTATTGCATCATCAATCGACATACTGTTAAGCTTTTCGATCTTTGCATATATTTCAGGACGCTCCGCTTTGATCTTATCGATATGCGACAGGAATCCGTCCCACATGAATTTTGGTGTCTTATACCGGCTGTATATACTGTTTGTCAAATTTATATGAGAATGGTACTTCACCATTATTTCGCGCAAATCGCATGATCTTATTCTTTGGTGAGTGATAATACTTATTGTATACAGGCACAAGCTTACCTGTGTACGGAACTGTGAAGTTGCTCTTAGGGAATATCAATACTCCGTCGCCTACCTCAACTCCCTCGCCCTCGTAATCGTCATCCAATATAAGCTGCTGCGAGCAGGCTCTCGTCAATGTATCATATGACTTCTTCGCCTCGATCACAACCACGCTAAGTCCGTTTTCAACAGCTGTTTAGCCGCCACCAGTCCTCCCGGACCTCCGCCTATAATTACTACATCGTTCATGTTTGTTCCTTGTATAATATAATTATCTCAAGATCATAGATAATTGAATTGTACTTTCCTTTCTTTAAATTTATGGGGTTCGCCATATATTATCTTATGCGGCTCTTACGCAAACATGATAACGGCGAAAAGGATCTCACAAATGAGATCCCCAGACTATCGACAAATTGCCCTGACCGTGTGCACCATATATAAACTATAAATATATATTTTGTATTCTATGAGTCAGAGCTAATTTCCAAACGTTAGTCTAACTAAACGCTGAGGATCCCATAAATGAGA
>CALXSW010000141.1 GCA_944391255.1 uncultured Clostridia bacterium
CAACACCGCCGAAGCCGATATCGTATGCCCAACCATCACCACCGAAGATCCAACATGACTTCTTTGACAAGTATTCCTTATCAGCAAGAACATCCTTAGCTTCCTGTGAATTGATGTTTGCGATAGCCTTGATAAGCTCATCAGCTGCAACCTTGTTTGCTGCGCCCTGTTCCTTTGTTTCCATGAACTTATCAAACGCCGGCTTAACTTCCGGATTAGCTTCAGCAACCTTTGCAGCCTTTTCAATGTTTGTAGCTCTCAATGTTTCCTGAGCTATATACATACCAAGACCGAATTCAGCGTTATCTTCAAACAATGAGTTAGCCCATGCAGGACCTTCACCCTTAGCGTTTGTTGTATAAGGAGCTGATGGACATGAAGCACCCCAAATCGATGAACAGCCTGTAGCGTTAGCGATGAACATTCTGTCACCGAAGAGCTGTGTAACGAGCTTAGCATAAGGTGTTTCACCACAGCCTGCGCAAGCGCCTGAGAATTCAAGATAAGGCATCTTGAACTGTGAACCCTTGACCTTTGACGGTGGGAACTTGTCAAGAACTGCCTGCTTCTCGCCAAGATCTGCAGCGTAATCGAAATACTTCTGCTGATCAAGCTGGCTGTCAAGCATGTTCATTTCAAGAGTTGTGTTCTTCATGTTACCAGGACATGTCTTAGCACATGCGCCGCAGCCTGTACAGTCAAGAACTGAGATAGCCATTGTGTAGTACAAACCGTCAAGCATCTTTGCTTCTGTGTACTTGATACCCTCTGGAGCATTGTCAAGCTCTTCCTTAGTGAGAACAACCGGACGGATACAAGCGTGAGGACATACCATTGAACACTGACCGCACTGGATACATGTTTCAGGATTCCATGTAGGAACCTTAACAGCGATACCTCTCTTTTCAAATGCAGCTGAACCAAGAGGAACTTCACCTGTCTGATACTTTGTGAATGCTGAAACAGGAAGCTTTGAGCCTGCAAAAGCGTTTATAGGAACGAGAATGTTGTTTACATAATCGATAAGCTCGCCTTCACCATCATGCTTAACAGCGATATCTTCATATTCGCAGTTCTTCCAGCTTTCAGGAACTTCTACCTTAACTATCTGCTCTGCACCGGCATCGATAGCGTCGTAGTTCATCTTAACGATGTCATCGCCCTTCTTAGCATATGACTTCTTAGCAGCTTCCTTCATGTACTTGATAGCGTCATCCTTTGGAATGATGTCTGCCAATGTGAAGAATGCTGACTGCAATACTGTATTGATTCTGTTTCCAAGTCCGATCTCAAGACCGATCTTAACACCGTCTATTGTATAGAACTGGATATCGTTATCAGCGATATACTTCTTTACCTGTCCTGGGAGGTTAGCGTCAAGCTCTTCACCTGTCCATGAGCAGTTCAAAAGGAATACGCCGCCTGGCTTAATGTCTGATACCATGTCATACTGATGAACATATGATGCCTTATGACATGCGACAAAGTCAGCCTTGTTTATAAGATATGTTGATGTTATCGGTGCGTTGCCGAAACGGAGATGTGAACATGTAAGACCGCCTGACTTCTTTGAGTCGTAGTCGAAATATGCCTGTACATTCATATCTGTGTGGTCACCGATGATCTTTACTGAGTTCTTGTTAGCACCTACAGTACCGTCTGCGCCAAGTCCCCAGAACTTACAGCTCTTGATACCTGCAGGAGTTGTGTCAGGGTTCTCGTCAAGCGGAAGTGACAAGCCTGTCACATCGTCTACGATACCTACTGTGAAGTGCTTCTTTTCTGTGTTCTTGAATGCAGCTATGATGCATGCAGGAGTTGTGTCCTTTGACGCAAGACCGTAACGGCCGGCATAAACATCTATACCCTCAAGTCTGCCTGCTTCCTGAAGAGCTGATACAACATCAAGATAAAGCGGCTCGCCTATAGCGCCCGGTTCCTTTGTTCTGTCAAGAACTGTGATCTTCTTAACTGTTGCAGGGATCGCCTCTACAAAGTTCTTTACGCTGAATGGTCTGTAAAGTCTTACGCAGATATAACCTACCTTTGAACCGTTTGCGTTCAAATAATCAACAGTTTCCTTGATAGTGTCGCAGACACTGCCCATTGCAACGATTATCTGATCAGCGTCTTCCGCGCCATAGTAGTTAAACAACTTGTAGTTTGTGCCGATCTTAGCGTTTACCTTATCCATGTATTCCTGTGTCTTTTCAGGAACTGCGAGATATGCTGAGTTTGAAGCTTCTCTTGCCTGGAAAAATACGTCGCCATTCTGAGCTGTACCTCTCTGTGCCGGATGCTCTGGGTTCAATGATGAATGTCTCCATTCGTTAAGCTTGTCCCAGTTTACCATTTCAGCGAGATCAGCGAAATCCCAGCATGCTACCTTCTGATATTCATGTGATGTTCTGAAACCATCAAAGAAGTGAAGGAATGGGATCCTTGCGTCGATAGTTGTAAGATGCGCAACTGCTCCGAGATCCATTGCTTCCTGTGGATTTGTTGAAGCGAGCATAGCAAAACCTGTCTGACGGCATGCCATTACGTCGCTGTGGTCACCAAAGATCGAAAGAGCGTGTGATGCGATACATCTTGCAGATACGTTGAATACGCAAGGGAGCTGCTCACCGGCGATCTTATACATATTCGGGATCATGAGCAAAAGGCCCTGTGAAGCCGTGTATGTAGTTGTAAGAGCGCCTGCTGTAAGCGAACCGTGAACCGCGCCTGCTGCGCCGGCCTCAGACTGCATCTCAACAACGTTTACTGTGTTGCCGAAAATGTTTTTTTTTTTTTTAGCTGCCCACTCATCTGTTACTTCTGCCATTGTTGATGACGGAGTAATCGGATAGATAGCAGCAACATCCGTAAATGCGTATGAAGCATAAGCGGCAGCGTTGTTACCATCCATGGTTTTCATTTTTCTTGCCATTTATTTTTTCCTCCTAAAAAAATTTGCACTTTTTTTATGCACAAGGCATTTTTTCCCACTGTCAGCCTTAGCCGGCATATGGTCTATACATTACTCATATCATAACATTTTTTCACAAAAAAATCAAGTGTTTCAGCGAATTTTTTATATTTTCTATTCATTTTTCTTTATTTTCCATTGCCAGTTTCAATTTTTTCTCAATTTTACCACATAATGCGCCCATTCTGACTGTTCCGCGTGACAAACAAACAAGATATTGTGGTGTCAGCGGTATTCCGGAGCTTATATGGATCATGATCATCCAATTCAATATCGAGCTTAAAATACTTAGCATTATATCGGCTGCTATCAGCCTGAAAAGAGGCGTAATTATATGCATAAAAAATCTCCCACACCTTTTATTTTTTTGCCGCGCGCGGCACATTATATATTATGCGCAGCGCTGATGTGAAATAAACATTAAATATCATTATATTGCCGCCGCTCCCCATCAGGATCGGGACGCTGACATAAAAATGCAAAAAAATAAATTACTATCCCAAAAAAAGACTTGACAATTTCTTCTTGTGGTAGTATAATACAATTCATACAGCAAACACAAGATATTGTGTCTTGACAACAAAAGAAAAACACACGGTACAAGATACAGACACCCAACTTTGCATTTTACATCTTTTTATTTGACCGTTACGCGGTTTTTGTAGTTTTATGTGTTTTGCAGTATCTATATATTGTGTTATAAAAATATGTTTTGCGGGGCATGCCATATCGCAAAAAAAATGCGGCTGCTCATAATATTTAAGAAAGGATTTAGAGGTGTTTTTATGAAGGTTATAAAAAAAGACGGCACTCTTGAAGATTTTAACGTTGATAAAGTTGTTGTTGCCGTAAACAAATCAGCATTCCGTGTATTGGTCAAATTCACACCTGAGGAAATAGGCTTTATATGTAAATTCGTAACAAACGAGGCAAGCAAGCACGAGAATATTCCTATCGCAGAAATGCACAACATGGTAGAGGGCGCTCTCGAAAAAGTAAACCCAAAGGTCGCAAAGAGCTATCGCGATTACAGAAACTATAAGCAGGATTTCGTTCAGATGCTCGATGAAGTATATAAAAAGAGCCAGTCTATAATGTATATCGGCGACAAGGAAAACTCTAATACAGATTCGGCTCTCGTTTCAACTAAGAGAAGCCTTATTTTTAACCAGCTGAACAAAGAGCTTTACAAAAAATTCTTCCTCACCACAGAGGAATTACAGGCTATACGCGATGGATATATCTACATACATGATATGAGCGCGCGCCGTGATACGATGAACTGCTGTCTTTTTGACGTTGCAAACGTGCTTAAGGGCGGTTTTGAAATGGGAAATCTCTGGTACAACGAGCCAAAGACGCTTGACACCGCGTTTGACGTTATAGGAGATATCGTCCTCAGCGCCGCTTCACAGCAGTACGGCGGCTTCACGGTTCCTTCAGCTGAGCTTATCCTTGAGCCTTACGCTGAAAAATCATATAAGAAATATAAGAAAAAATATCTCAGCTTAGGTCTTAGCGATGAAAAAGCTGAGGAGCTTACAATAGCAGATATAGAGCGTGATTTCGAACAGGGCTTCCAGGGCTGGGAATACAAGTTCAATTCAGTTTCATCAAGCCGCGGCGATTATCCGTTCATCACTGTAACAGCCGGAACAGGCACAGGCAGATTTGCAAGAATGTGCACAAAGATAATGTTCAAGGTTCGTCAGGAAGGTCAGGGCAAGCCGGGATACAAAAAGCCGGTTCTCTTCCCTAAACTCGTATTCCTCTATGACGAAAATCTCCACGGACCGGGCGGAGAGCTTGAAGACGTTTTCGAGGCCGGCATAGAATGCTCGTCAAAGACGATGTATCCCGACTGGCTTTCGCTTACAGGTGACGGATATGTTCCGTCAATATATAAGAAATACGGAAAGATCATTTCACCTATGGGCTGCCGCGCATTCCTTTCGCCTTATTTTGAAAGAGGCGGGCTTGAGCCGGCAGACGAAAATGACACACCTGTATTCGTAGGACGTTTTAACATCGGCGCTATATCGCTCCACCTGCCTATGATACTTGCAAAATCAAGACAGGAATCGAAAAACTTCTATGATGTTCTTGACTATTACCTTGAGCTTATAAGACAGCTCCACAAGCGCACATACGATTATCTCGGCGAAATGCGCGCCTCAACAAATCCGCTCGCATACTGCGAGGGCGGTTTCTACGGCGGACATCTCGGAATACACGACAAGATAAAGCCGCTTCTTAAGGCCGCGACAGCGTCATTCGGAATAACCGCGTTTAATGAGCTTCAGCAGCTCTACAACAAGAAGTCACTTTATGAGGACGGAAACTTTGCTCTTGAAGTGCTTAAGCATATAAATGACAAGGTCAATGAATTTAAAAAGGAAGACCATATACTTTACGCTATATACGGAACTCCGGCTGAATCACTCTGCGGACTTCAGGTAACACAGTTCAGAGAAAAATACGGTATTATAGAAAACGTTTCCGACAGAGAATACGTTTCAAACAGCTTCCACTGCCATGTAACAGAGGATATAACTCCTATACAGAAGCAGGACAGCGAGGGCAGATTCTGGGATCTCTCAAACGGCGGTAAGATACAGTATGTAAAATATCCTATAGCGTATAACAAAGAAGCTATAAAAACTCTCGTGCGCCGCGCTATGGCTAAAGGCTACTATGAAGGCGTAAACCTTTCGCTTGCCTACTGCGATGACTGCGGCTATCAGGAGCTTGAAATGGACGTATGTCCAAAATGCGGTTCTAAGAACCTAACTAAAATAGAGAGAATGAACGGATACCTTTCATACTCAAGAGTTAAGGGTGACACAAGGTTGAATTCCGCAAAAATGGCAGAAATTGCGGAAAGGAAGAGCATGTGATGAGATACCACAACATTACTAAGGACGATATGCTAAACGGCGACGGACTGAGAGTCGTGCTATGGGTAGCAGGCTGCGAACACCACTGCCGCAACTGCCAGAATCCTATAACGTGGGATATAAACGGCGGTATCCCCTTTGATGAGGACGCTAAGCAGGAGATCTTTGACGAGCTTGATAAGCCGTATATTTCCGGTATAACGTTTTCGGGCGGCGATCCTCTTCATACAGCTCACCGCGACGAGGTCGGAGAGCTTATGGCGGAAATAAAAGAAAAATATCCGACAAAAACCATATGGTGCTATACAGGCTATGACTGGCACTCAGTAAAGAATATAACATATATGAAATATGTGGATATCCTTGTCGACGGAAAATACATAGAAGAACTCAGAAATGTTAATCTGCCATGGAAAGGCAGTTCTAACCAGAACGTGATAGACGTTCAGGAAAGCAAAAAATTAAACAGGATCGTATTATACGCTTAATATCTAAAAAGGGGCGCTTGCAAAACTCGTTGAAGTTTGCAGCGCTCCTTTTAATTGCTCTGATATCATTTAAAAAAATACACACGACCACCTATTTTATCGATCAAATTTATAAATATATTTTCCCGAATTTTATAAAAAAAACGCGGCAGATATTTTGATCTGCCGCGATAGTTAAATTTTATTCCTGATCAAGAACACCGCTCGAAGCTGAACCGCCCGATGACGAGCCGCCCGATGATGAGCCGCCTGATGGCGATGAGCCGCCTGACGATGAGCCGCCTGATGATGAGCCACCTGGCGACGATGAACCGCCCGATGACGATGAACCGCCTGATCACGACGAGCTCCCCGATGATGACGAGCTGCCCGACGACGATGAGCCGCCAGACGATAACGAGCCGCTTGATGACGAGCTGCCCGATGACGATGAGCCGCCCGATGACGATGAGCCGCCCGATGACGATGAGCCGCCCGACGACGATGAGCCGCCCGA
>CALXSW010000142.1 GCA_944391255.1 uncultured Clostridia bacterium
TCCGGCTCTGACTCGATATCTTCATCTTCAGCCGCATCAGCCTGCGATTTATCTGATTCGCTTTCGATCAGCCGATCCTCGCCGCTCGTGTCTTTTTCCTCGCTCGTGTCAAACATATTTTTTGATATCGAATCGTCGAGCATAGGCCCTATCAGAAATCTTCCGCCTATACCCATAACGAGCATAAGCGCGGCAACAGCTATCACCGACGTTACTATCTTTTTTCTTGTATTATTATTTTTCATTTCATGCTTGTTTTTAATATCATGCTTATTTTTCATACCATTTATTATTCTTCGAACAGCGCTCTCGCAAAGCTCTCCGGATCAAATACCTGCAAGTCGTCAAGTCTTTCACCTACACCGATGAATTTTACAGGTATATTCTGCTCCTTCGCTATTGAGATAACTATTCCGCCCTTAGCCGTTCCGTCAAGCTTTGTCAGCACAATACCTGTAAGCTCAGACACCTCGCCGAACAGCTTCGCCTGACTTACGGCGTTCTGTCCTGTTGTGGCGTCAAGCACAAGCAGGTTTTCTCTTGACGAATCCGGCAGCTCCTTGCTCACTACTCTGTTTATCTTCTCAAGCTCCGCCATAAGATTCTTCTTATTGTGCAGACGTCCTGCCGTGTCTACGATAAGCACATCGACGCCGCGCGCCTTTGCCGCGTTGCACGCGTCATAAACGACGGCTGCCGGATCGCTGCCCTCCTGATGCTTTATTATATCGCAGCCGCTGCGCTTTGCCCATATATCGAGCTGATCTATCGCCGCCGCGCGGAACGTGTCAGCCGCGGCGAGAAGGACCTTCTTGCCCTGTGATTTATAATATGTCGCCATCTTGCCTATAGATGTCGTTTTTCCAACGCCGTTTACGCCTATTACAAGCACTACTGCCGGCGTGCTGTCAAGCTTCATCTCACAGTCAAGCTCGCAGAGCGCGTCTGATATTACCGCCTGAAGCTCTTTTTTTACCTCGTTTCCGTCTTTTATATGCTTTCTCTTAACTCTCGATCTCAGCTCATCTATGAGCGCCACTGACGTTTCCATACCAAGATCCGCCATTATCAGCGCTTCCTCAAGATTCTCAAAAAGCTCCTCATCAACAGCCACAAACACGCTGAACACGTTGTTTACCTTTTCAGCTATCGACTCGCTCGTTTTTTTCAGACCGGATTTTAATCTGTCAAACAGTCCCATTTCCTAACCTCTCTTTTTATTTATTAGAATTTTTCTGATCAATCATTTTTTATCAGATCATCATCGACCTCGTCAAGCTGCAGCGAAAGCAGCTTTGAAACGCCCGATTCCTGCATCGTGACACCGTACAACACCGATGCCGCTTCCATTGAGCCACGGCGGTGAGTTATGATGATAAACTGAGTTGTGTCTATATAATTTTTTAAGTACGTTGCAAAACGCGAAACGTTAACGTCATCAAGCGCCGCGTCTATCTCGTCAAGGATACAGAACGGCGTAGGCTTAACGCGCAGTATCGCGAAAAGCAGAGCGATCGCGATAAACGATTTCTCGCCGCCCGAATACAGATTTATATTCTGCAATCCCTTGCCCGGCAGCTGCACCTCTATCTCGATACCGCTCGTAAGTATATTATCAGGATCGGACAAATAGAGCTTTCCGCGTCCGCCGCCAAACAGCTCCGTGAACACCTCTGAAAAAGCCTTGTTTATCTCCGTAAACTGCTCGCTGAAATGCTCCTTCATAAGATCTTCCATAGAGTCTATGAGCTTTACAAGATTGTCTTTCGATTTCTCAAGATCTGCCTTCTGCTTTGTCATGAACTCGTATCGTTCCTTTACAGCTTTGTATTCCTCTATAGAATCCATATTAACGCTTCCGAGAGATCTGATCTTTCTCTTTAGCTCCGCTAAATGCTCTGATGCCTCTTTCACGTTTTCAGTTTCGGTTTTCAGCTCCACAGCCTCTGAATATGTCAGCTCATAATCATCCCATATCCTGTTTATCGTGCTTTCTCTGTCAGAACGCAGCTTTGTCCGCCTGTTTTCAAGCCTTACAAGCTCATTCTGAAGCTCGATTATCCTGTTTGTTATATCCTTGTTCACGCCTCTGAACTGCTTCATCTTCTCCGCGATCTCTGCCTTGCGCTCATCTATCGCGCGCAGTCTGCCGCGTATCTCATCTGATAAGCTCTTCGCGCTATCAAGCAGCTTTTCTTTTTCAGCTATACTATTTTTATAGCTCTCGCTGCTTTCATTAAGCTCAATTATGCGCTCCTCGCGCTCCGCTATCTCTCGCTTTGAATTTTCAAGCTCTCTTCTGAGCGTTTCTGACGCCTGACGCTTAAGCGCGATATCCTTGTTCAGCTCCGCTATGCGGTCTGTTATATCGCTGCTGCGCGCGGCGATCTCGTTTTTCTTTTCAACAAGCTCGTTTCTGCTGTCTACAAGCTCTGCCATCGCTTCCTCAAGCTTCTTGTTCTTCGTCCTGAGTGATGACGCCTTGGCTATATATTCCGCCACCTCGTCAGCTGTTTCGCGCAGGTTCTTTTCTATCGTTTCAAGCTCGTCTTCAAGATTGCTGCTGCCGCTCTCCTCAAGCGATTTTTTTTGCATTGTAAGCGTGTTTTCAAGTCTTATAACATCATTTTCGTATTCGCGCATCAGCGGCACAAACGTGCTGAGCTGTGATTCGCAAAGCGAAAGCTCCGAGGACTGCTCCTCTCTCTTTTTTCTAAGTGAATCCATGACGCGGCCAAGAGAAACAAGATCAGCTGTAAGCTCCTTTACCTCCGTTGCTCTTGACAAAAATCCGCTCTGCTTATTCACGCTTCCGCCAGACATAGAGCCGCCGGCGTTCAGCACATCGCCCTCAAGCGTAACTACCTTGAACCTGTATCCGAATTTCCTGCTCATAGCTATGGCATTATCTATGTTGTCCGTCACAACTACCCTGCCAAGCAGCGAGCGGAATATGCCGTCATATTTTCTGTCGTATTTAATAAGCTCTGACGCTATTCCGATATATCCGGCAGATGACGATATTTCAGCCGCATTATCAAGCGTTCTGCCCTTTACAGATGTGACAGGAAGAAAAGTAGCGCGTCCGCCGCCTGTTTTCCTAAGATATGCAATAGCCGCCTTTGCGTCCTGCTCCGACTCAACTATTATGTTTTGCAGCGCTCCGCCGAGAGCCGTTTCGATCGCAAGCACATATCTCTTTTCAACATCTACAAGACCTGATATCGTTCCGTATATCGAAAGTCCTTTCAGCTCCTTTGCTGTTAGAACCGCCTTTACGCTCCGCGCGTATCCGGCATAGTCGTTTTCAAGTCCCTCAAGTATCTTTTTCTTTGATGACTTTGAATTGTACTCGACCTGCTTTTCATTCAGCTCCGCGTTTGTATCCTTTAACAGCTTTTCCGCGTTTTCGCGTCTCTTCGTCAGATCATCTACATTTTCACGCATACCCGAAAGCTTTCTGTTCGCCTCGCTGATATCATTTCTTGTTTTTTCTATATCACGGCGCGTGTTTTCTATGCCCTCGTTAAACGCGCGTATCTCACCCGACACGCTTTCCTTTCTCTCAAGGAAGCTGTTTCGGAGCGTTTCAATACCGTTTGCGCGCTCATTTAGCTGCGCGATCTCGTTCTCACGCGAGAAATACTCGTTTCTGCTCTCCGCTATGCGCGCGTCTATCTCGCCTATTCGCGCGTCGCAGTCGTCTGACGCGGCAATTGATCCCGATAGACTTGAAGCGATGCTCTCCGATTCACGCGTCTTTTCCGCTATCTCCGTTTCGCCCGCCTTTATCTCATCAGCGCGCTCCGCGTCACGCTGCTTTATCGCGTCTATTTCCCGCTTTATCCTGTCTGTATTTATCTCGTTGTTTTTTATATTATTTTTTATTATATTTATGTCTGTTCCGTATGACGATATTCCGGACTCATTCTGTATGAGTTTAGCATTGACCTCTGTCTTTTCCTCATCGCGCTCCTTGCTCTCATCATAAAGACTGTTCATTATACGCTCGTTCTCTGTTTCCTGCGAGCGAACCTCGTCAAGCTCTTCCTCTACAGATCTATATTTCTCATCTGCCGACTCCGTGTCAGCCTTATTCTTATCGAGCGCTATTATGCTCAAATTTATGTCGAGCTGCTTCATCTCGCCGTATATATCAAGATATTTTCTCGCCTTCTCACTCTGCCTGAGAAGCGGTCCGAGCTGACTTTCAAGCTCTGCTGAGATATCGCCTATTCTGACGAGATTGTCGTCAACGCTTGCAAGCTTTCTTATAGCCTCGTCCTTTTTATATTTATACTTTGAAACACCTGCCGCCTCTTCAAATATGCTTCGTCTGTCTTCAGCCTTTGTTGAGAGTATCTGCGACACGTTTCCCTGTCCGATTATAGAATAGCCGTCACGTCCGAGACCTGTGTCCATAAACAGCTCGTTCACGTCTTTAAGACGGCAGTTGGCGCGGTTTATCTGATACACGCTTTCGCCGCTTCTGAAAAGACGTCTTGTAACGATCACCTCATCAAACTCAACGTTGAAATCCCTGTTTGAATTGTCGAGTACAAGGCTGACCTCAGCATAGTTAAGACCTTTTCTCGTCTGCGTTCCGGTAAATATGACGTCCTGCATATTTGATCCGCGCAGCGATTTCGCGCTCGTTTCGCCCATTACCCAGCGTATCGCGTCTGAAATATTACTCTTTCCGCTTCCGTTTGGTCCTACAACTGCCGTAGTGCCGTCCATAAAATCAAGCACTGTCTTATCGGCAAATGATTTAAACCCTTGAAGCTCAAGTCGTTTTAACAGCAATCAGCCTTACCTCCCTCTTTTTTAAATTACTGTCCCCTTTTACAAAGGCATTAACACCGTATTCTTTTTTGAGGCGCTCTATATTCCTTCTTCTGTTTCCGCATACCTTTGATATCTCACGCGGATCGACATGTATTTCTATGTCCCCGTCTATCTTGTGTGACGTTATTATGCCGTAATATATCTCGCTCTCTACAAGCTCGCCGAATGCCGGATGAAACGGTCCCGCTACAACTGACGCGTGATCGTTTATCTCCTCCGTAGGCTGCAATCCAACCCTTATAACATCGACTCCGCTCTCCTCATACGTCAAAACAAGCTTTGCGCAAAGCCTTACTGCCTCGTCCACCGTCTGCGGTATATATGATCCGTTTTCATACAGCGTTTTTAGCGCCGTGTCTTTTATCGTCAATGTCGGATATATCCTGACGCATGAAGGGTTGAGCGCTATAAGCTCATGCGCCGTTTCTACAGACTTTTCATCTGTGTCAAGCGGCAGTCCTGTCATCTGCTGCACGCCGAGTCTGAAATCATAGCTGTGTATCATTTCACACGCTTTTCTGACCTGCTCCGCGCTGTGACCTCTGTTTGACGCTCTTAAAACGTCCTCGTCCATCGACTGCACGCCAAGCTCTATCGTTGTAACTCCGTACCTTTTAAGATTTTCAAGTATCTCATCGCTTATATAGTCCGGCCGCGTTGAAAGACGTATCCCGTCTATCCTGCCATCGTTTATATACGGCGCGACACGCTCCATAAGCGCGCTCTGCTCCGCTATAGGTATCCCCGTAAAGCTTCCGCCGAAAAATGCCGCTTCTATATCGGCATTCTCCGGAAGAGTCGAGAGATGGCGCTCTATTATCTCCGTTACATCGTCCGGCGTCGTTTCCTTTATCTGTCCCGTTATTCTCTTCTGATTGCAGAATACGCAGTCATACGGACAGCCCTTATGCGGCACAAATATCGGTATATTATATTTTCTTCTTTTCATTATTTTTTATATCGGCTATAGCCGCTTTCGCGGCAGCCTGCTCCGCTATCTTTTTACTATGTCCTGTCGCAGTGTTTTTCGGCTCTCCGTTTATTATTACCTGAACGGTAAAGAGCTTATTATGCTCCTTGCCCTCCTCTGCTATAGTCCTGTACGAAACACTGCTTCTTCCGTCACGCTGCACTATCTCCTGCAGAGTAGTCTTGTAATCGGAATAATATTCACCTTTAAGCACCTTTTCTATCCTGTCCTGCATCAGATCAAGAAGCCATGACCTCGCCTTTTCAAATCCGGCATCAAGATATATCGATGCTAAAACCGCCTCAAACGCGTCTGATATGACAGACGGACGTTTTCTTCCGCCTGTGCGCTCCTCACCCTTGCCAAGGAAAACCAATTCGTTTAGGTTTATCTTCTCCGCTATCTCAGCGAGTGACTGCTCGCATACGAGAGTAGCTCTGAATTTCGTTAGATCACCCTCGTCAACGTCCTTTACGCGGTTAAATATATAATCGCTCACGATTATACTCAGCACCGAATCACCGAGAAACTCAAGACGCTCATTGTCACGCGTATGGCTTTCATTGGCATAGGAACTGTGTGTCAGCGCGCGTCTGAGCAGCTCCTTATTTTTATATTCATATCCTATTTTTCTTTCAGCATTATCCATTTCAATTTCCTTCTTGTTCTTATTACGCAAATAATGCGGAGCTGTACACGCCGCATTATTTGCATAAATATTTAAGAAAATAATGACCCCCGTCGCATATCAGTGAAGCTGTAGCATAAGCGGATAAAACACGCGCTCATAAGACGCTCCGCTGCATTACGGATCAAATCTTTCTCAATCCACATACTTTTTGAATACTACAGTGGCATTATGTCCGCCAAAGCCGAGTGAATTCGACATAGCGTAGTCAACAGCCTGATTTCTGCCCTCGTTAGGAACGTAATCAAGATCACATTCCGGATCAGGTGTTTCATAGTTTATAGTTGCCGGAATATATCCGTCCTCGATAGATTTAGCGCAGACTATAGCCTCAACCGCGCCGGCAGCGCCGAGCATATGGCCTGTCATTGACTTTGTTGAGCTTATTGCTACCTTGTATGCCGCGTCACCGAATACCTTCTTTATAGCGGCTGTTTCAAACGCGTCATTGTACTTTGTTGATGTGCCGTGAGCGTTGATATATGTTATCTCCTCAGGTGTTACGCCTGCGTCCTTAATAGCGAACTCCATAGCCTTCGCTCCGCCTTCGCCGCCCGGGATAGGGCTTGTGATATGATAAGCGTCATCTGTAGCGCCGTATCCGACCATCTCGCAGATGATATGCGCGCCTCTTGCCTTCGCATGCTCAAGCTCCTCAAGGATAAGGAATGCCGCGCCCTCTGACAATACGAATCCGTCACGGTTAGCATCAAACGGTCTTGACGCATGCTTAGGATCGTCGTTGTTAGTTGACATAGCTTTCATGTTACAGAATCCGGCAAACGCTGTAGGCGCAACAGTAGCCTCGCAGCCTCCCGCTATTATAACATCATTGTCGCCATACTGGATATGACGGAACGCTGTGCCGAGCGCGTTTGTGCTTGACGCGCACGCTGTTACAACATTTTCGTTAACGCCCTTCGCGTTGAACTTTATAGCTACCTGACAAGCTGCCATGTTGCCTATCATCATCGGGATAAAGAACGGACTTACTCTGCCCGGTCCCTTTTCCATATAGTTTCTGTGCTGTTCCTCAAATGTCAGAATGCCTCCGATACCTGAGCCTGTGATACATCCCACTCTCCACGGATCTTCCTTTTCCATATCAAGACCTGAATTTTCAACAGCTTCGGTTGCGGCAATAAGAGCAAGCTGAGTGAATCTGTCCATCTTGCGCGCTTCCTTCTTATCGATGAAGTCTGTGATTTCAAGATCCTTCACTTCGCCGGCAATTTGTGTTTTGTACGCTGAAGCATCAAAGCTCTTTACGAGATCAACACCGTTTACACCGTCTTTGATGTTCTGCCAGAATGTCTTTGCATCATTACCGATCGGCGTAACTGCGCCTATACCGGTTACTACAACTCTCTTCATAGTTTTATATTGCCTCCTGTTTTTATTTTATATTCACCGCTTTTTCGCGGCATAATGTATATATCCAAGACCATACGGTCGTTACTGTTCATATAAAAAATAAATCACTATTGTTATACCCGGAAGCTGCAATGCGCCAAAGCGAAAGCCGTCATCGCAAAGAAGCTCCCTTGGTATATAAGGGGAACAGACATGCTGCTCCCCTATTCATCAGAATATGCAATTACGCATTTTCCTTAATATAGTTTACAGCGTCACCAACTGTACGGATCTTCTCTGCTTCTTCATCAGGGATCTCAATATCAAATTCTGTTTCAAGACCCATGATAAGCTCAACGATATCCAATGAATCAGCGCCAAGATCATCAACAAATGATGCGTCCATTGTTACAGCAGACTCATCTGCACCCAACTGATCAACGATGACTTCCTTTACTCTATCGAATTCTTCCATTCTCAAGTACCTCCTTTCAAAGTGTGTCATATTCTTTTCCTGCAGGAAAATAATATTATTTATAATGAATCCCATAAGAAACACATCATATGATGCCTCTTATCGGGGAACATTAACTTGTTTTTTATAATGACTCTATTAGAGTATTATCTAAATATCAGGCTTACATTACCAATCCGCCGTCTACGCAGATGACCTGACCGGTTATGTATGATGACATATCTGACGCGAGGAATGCCACTGTGTCAGCGATATTATCGACTGAGCCGAAACGGCCGAGCGGTATAGCGTCATAATATGATTTCTTTACATCGTCTGAGAGCTTGTCTGTCATAGCTGACTGGATAAATCCAGGAGCTACGGCGTTACAGCGTATTCCTCTTGATGAAAATTCCTTTGCTGTAGTCTTTGTGAGCGCGATAAGACCGCCCTTTGACGCTGAGTAGTTAGCCTGACCGGCATTTCCCATAACGCCTACTACAGACGCGATATTTATTATAGAACCTGATTTCTTCTTCATCATAGGACGAACAACTGTCTTTGTGCAGTTGAACGCGCCCTTGAGGTTGATGTCCATAACGAGATCCCAGTCCTCCTCAGTCATTCTGAGCATAAGACCGTCACGCGTTACACCGGCATTGTTTACGAATATATCAACACCGCCAAATTCCTTTACAGCGCCGTCTACAAGCGCCTTTACATCATCTATATTTCTAACATCGCCCTTTATGCAGATCGAGCCTACACCCATAGCCTTTATCTCTTCGCAAGTAGCATCAGCGTCTGTTGACTGAACGATATCGTTTATAACTATATTCGCGCCGTATGAAGCGAGCTTCATCGCGATAGCCTTGCCTATGCCTCTTCCTGAACCTGTTATGATAGCTGTTTTTCCCTTTAGCATTTCCGTCTTCCTTTCCATTACATACCAAGACCTTCAAGCGTCTTTTCAAGTGACGCCATGTCTTCAACATTGAATACCTTCATCGTTTTGTCTATCTTCTTCATGAAGCCTGAAAGAGTCTTGCCCGGGCCTACTTCTATAAATGTGTCAACTCCATCAGCGATCATTTTTCTGATCGTATCTTCCCAAAGCACTGAATTTGAAACCTGCTTCTTAAGGAGCGGCTTTATGTCGTCCTTAGACGCCACATAATCGGCTGTGACGTTTGTTATTACAGGGATCTGCATATCATGTACCTCAACGTTCTCCATTTCAGCGGCGAGCTTTTCACCCGCGCCTGTGAGGAGCGCGCAGTGGAACGGAGCTGAAACAGGGAGCATCATAGCTCTCTTAGCGCCCATCTCCTTCGCGATCTCGCAGCATTTTTCAACAGCTGCGACCTCGCCTGATACAACTATCTGTCCAGGGCAGTTAAAGTTCGCGCCTGTGCATATGCCTATCTCTGATGCCTTTTTGCACGCTTCTCTTACCTGATCAGCTGAAAGCGCTATTATAGCCGCCATAGCGCCCTTGCCCACCGGAACTTCCTCCTGCATGAACTTTCCGCGCTTTCTTACGAGCTTTACAGCGTCAGCAAAATCGAGAGAGCCTGACGCAACGTGAGCTGAATACTCACCAAGGCTCAGACCTGCAACAACGTCCGGCTTAACGCCCTTTTCTTCAAGGACTCTAAGCGCCGCAACGCTCATTGTAACTATTGTAGGCTGTGTATTTTCAGTGATCATAAGAGTTTCCTTATCACCATTGAATATCATATCCTTTATATCAAATCCGAGAGCTGCTGACGCTTCTTCAAAAACGGCGTTAGCGCACTCAAAATTTTCGGCAAGCTCCTTGCCCATTCCCGGCGCCTGAGCGCCCTGACCTGCGAATAAAAATGCAATCTTTCCCATTTGTTTTATTCTCCTCCGCAACCCACGCGCCGCGCCTGTATCGATATGACGCTTCACACGGGCATACAAACTTATGACCATTAATTCCTTTCACAAAACCAAGTTTGAATTAAAACCGTTCAGATCGTGCGAGAGCGTGAACGAGGCTGTACTTTGTGTACGCGAGTGAGCGCTCCCGTGCGAGATGGGCGGTTTTTATTCAA
>CALXSW010000143.1 GCA_944391255.1 uncultured Clostridia bacterium
AAGTCTGCTGCCTTTGAGCTGAGAAACACAT
Organism: uncultured Clostridia bacterium; assembly: GCA_944391255.1. Classification (GTDB taxonomy): domain Bacteria; phylum Bacillota; class Clostridia; order UBA1381; family UBA1381; genus Ornithomonoglobus. The sequence goes on from CALXSW010000143.1 coordinate 32, forward strand.
AAAAACCTGCCGTCATGGCCGTACAGCCTGTACATATTACCATCTGTGCCATTACGCCATGTCATTCTGACACCGTTTATGATGCTTCGCTCCTGCTTCTCATTCAGTCTGATCGCCTCATAGCCTCTAAATAACTCATCTGTTTTTATCAGATATATACAAGGATCCTCCGCAGCTGACAGCTGATCTATAGTATGTGATTCGTCTATTGAAAATCCTGCCGTTTCCGTGCGCCGCAGCTCTGTCATTACCGCGCCGCAGCCGAGCCTTTGACCTATATCGTCACACAGTGAGCGTATATATGTACCCTTTGAGCAGTGCACATCTATGCTTATATACGGAAGATCTATTTTTTTAATTTCTATTGAAAATATCGTTACGCGTCTTGGTTTACGCTCAACCTCGATGCCCTCGCGCGCCAGCTCGTAAAGCTTGCGTCCGTTTTGCTTTATAGCGCTGTACATAGGCGGTATCTGATCCTGTTCACCGACAAATTCACTTATTACAGAATATATATCCTGCTCCGCAACATTGACATCTTTTTCTTCCGTCACCGTTCCGTCCGCGTCGAGAGTGTCTGTTCTTGACCCTAATCTCATAACAGCGGAATATTTCTTATCTGCCGACGTCAGCATATCAGCGGCTTTTGTCGCGTTTCCGACACATATAGGAAGCACTCCCGTAGCCATAGGATCAAGTGTACCCGTATGACCAACGCGGCGCGTCTTATATATTTTTCTTACCGCTGAAACGATGTCATGCGATGTCATTCCCTTTGGCTTATCTATTATTATTACGCCGTCCATAACTTCCCTCTTTATATATGATATACCGTTTATTTCTTTTCTATCGCCTTTATACATTCATCAGCTATCATTTTCTCTGCTTTCTCAAGGCTCTCCGCATTAATACGGCAGCCCGCCGCCTTTGAATGTCCGCCGCCGCCGAATACCATTGATATCTCTGCAACATCTATATCGTTATTTGCTCTGAAGCTTGCCGTTATCTTTCCGTCGATATCCTTTATTGCAACAGCGATCTCAGTTCCCTTTATCTTTCTCGGTATTTCCACAAGTCCCTGTACCTCATCAGCCTCGAGATCATACTTTTCAGCCAATGATTCGTCAGCTGTTACTATCCTGAGCCTTCCTCCGGCGTAAGAATGAATATTCTGCGTAACATCAGCGCGCATAAGCACGACATTCAAAGGTGATTCATCAAACAAAATATGAGTTATTTCCGAATGATCAAAGCCTGTATCAAGAAGTCTTGCCGTTCGCCTCAATGTATCTGCTGTTACGCTTGAATACTTAAAGCAGCCTGAATCTGAGCATATGGCAACATACAGGTATCTTGCTATATCAGCAGTAAAATCTATGCCCATCTCATCTATTACAGACACAAGTATTTCACCTGTAGCGCACGCTTTTGGATCTACAATATTGACCTCACCAAACATTGTGTTTGTTTTATGGTGATCTATATTTATAACATGATCAGCCGACTCCAGCAATGGAAGCCTTTCACCGATCCTGTCAAGGTCACCGCAGTCGAGCACAAGACACAGATCATAGTGCGTATTCTCTCCGTCATATACCGTTATCCCGTCAGATAAAAAGCTCAGCCTTGGCTCAACAGTCTCCTCGCTGTATATAACACATTCCTTGCCCATGGTCTCAAGCGCCGCAGCCATTGCCTTGCACGAAGCTATAGCATCGCCGTCCGCATTTATATGCGGCAGGATCGCGATAGACTTCGCGGCTTTTATAATTTCTATTGCATCTTTAAATGCCATTCAGGTCCTCCTGTTTTTTTCCATTCCAAAAAGCGACATTTTCATGCCGCTTTCTATTACTTTATATTCTTTAATAATTTATCTATATGCGAGCCATGTTCTATAGAATTGTCAAGCTCAAAAATGAATTCCGGAGTATAGCGCAGATCTACACGTTTTCCTATTTCACGTCTTATAAATCCTGACGCGCTCTTAAGACCTTGCATCGCTTTCTTTTTTGTTTCCTCGTCGCCCATGACCGAGATATACGCTTTCGCATATCTCAGATCATTTGTGACATGGACAGCAACGACACTTGTCATAAGAGGGATACGCGTATCCTTCAGCTCACGGATCACGTTTGCCAATTCACGCATTACCTCGCCGTTTATTTTATCTATTCTTGCCATTTAGCGTTTGATCTCCTGCATCTCGAAACATTCTATAGTGTCGCCCTCTTTGATATCATTGAAATTCTCAATGCCAAGACCACACTCGAATTTTTCTGTTACTTCCTTAGCGTCATCCTTAAATCTCTTAAGTGATGATACCTTGCCCTCGTGAACTATGATACCGTCACGAACTACTCTTACAGACGCTGATCTTGTGAGCTTACCCTGAGTTACATAACATCCGGCAACAACGCCCACATTCGGTATTCTGATCGTCTGACGAACATCAGCATAGCCAAGTACAACTTCCTTATATTCAGGATCAAGCATACCCTTCATAGCCGATTCTATCTCTTCTATTGCCTGGTAGATTACTCTGTACAAGCGGATATCCACCTCATGCTGAGCGCTCATAGCAAGCGCGCCTGCGTCAGGTCTTACATTAAAGCCTACGATTATCGCGTTAGATGCGCTCGCAAGCATTACGTCCGACTCATTTACAGCGCCGACAGCACCGTGTATAACTCGTACTCGAACCTCATCATTTGAAAGCTTTTCAAGGCTCTGCTTTACAGCCTCAACACTTCCCTGAACGTCAGCCTTTACAACTATGTCAAGCTCCTTCATGTTGCCCTCGTCTATCTGACTGAACAGATTATCAAGCGAAACCTTAGTTACAGCGTTGAACTTGCTTTCCATGATCTCCTGACGTCTCTGCTCCGCAACATCACGCGCAAGCTTTTCATCCTTTACAACGAACAGCTCATCGCCGCCTGACGGAGCTTCGTTAAGACCTTGTATCTCAACCGGAGTTGACGGGCCAGCCTCTTTAACGCGTCTGCCCTTGTCGTTTGTCATAGCTCTTACATGACCTACAGATGTTCCGCAGATCACGATATCGCCCTGTCTAAGCGTACCGTTCTGAACGAGAACAGTAGCTACAGGACCCTTACCTCTGTCCACTCTCGCTTCTATTACAGTACCCTTAGCCGGTCTATTAGGATTTGCCTTGAGCTCCTTCATATCCGCTACAAGAAGTACCATTTCAAGCAAGCCGTCTATATTCTTTCTAAACTTAGCACTGATCTCAACACATACCGTATCGCCGCCCCATTCTTCCGGCACAAGTCCGTATTCCATGAGGTTCTGCTTAACTCTGTTAACATCAGCGTTTTCCTTATCCACCTTGTTTATTGCAACTATTATATCAATATTTGCAGCCTTGGCATGGTTTATAGCCTCAACAGTCTGCGGCATTATACCATCATCGGCAGCCACAACAAGTATAGCTATATCTGTTACCTGAGCGCCGCGCGCACGCATCGTTGTAAATGCTTCATGTCCCGGTGTGTCAAGGAACGTGATATCACGGTCATTGAGTCTTACCGAGTACGCGCCTATATGCTGCGTGATACCGCCTGCCTCGGTCGATATAACGCTCGTATCTCTTATAGCGTCAAGCAGTGATGTCTTACCATGGTCAACGTGACCCATAACAACTACTACCGGCGGACGCTCTACGAGATCTTCCTCTGAATCCTCGCTGTCTATTTCCATAAACAGCTTATCTTCCTTAGATAGAACTACCTCTTTAGTTACATTGATACCGAAATCACTCGCTATAAGCTCCGCTGTGTCATAATCTATTGCCTGGTTTACAGTTGCCATAACACCAAGGAGCATGAGCTTCTTAACGATCTCAGCGGCACCCTTACCCATTTTTGATGCGAGCTCTCCGACTGTTATAGTATCAGGTATCTCTATATCAGTTATAACAACAGGCTTTGGCTTCTGCTTTCTCGCATTGTCCTTGCCTCCCTTAAACGGGTTCTTTGACTGCTTATTGCCCTGCTTGTTGTTTGACTGTTTATTATTCTGCTGCTTATTGCCTGACTGCTTTGCGCTGTTCTTCTTATTCTTGCCCTTATCACGAAGATTATTCACTCTTGAATCTTCGTCATAGCTCTCAAGACGTTCAGCCTTTTCAAGCTTATCAAGGTCAACATTCGATGAGCGTGTGTCTACAGTTCTGCTCTTTTTCTCGCTCTTTACAATATATTCCTCAGATGTTTCAGTGTTGTCTATATTTGACAGATCCACTCTCACGCCCGAGCGCTTTTCAGCCTTGTTGTGATGCTTCTGCTGCTTTTCTTTTTTAGCTTTTTCCTCAGCCTTTTTCTTTGCGCGGACCTCAGCTTCCGCCTTTTCACGCGCCTCTTTCTTAGCCTGAGCTCTCGC
>CALXSW010000144.1 GCA_944391255.1 uncultured Clostridia bacterium
AGCAGCAAAAAAAGGATATCTCTGAGAATATTCGGGAAACAGTTTGATCTTTTTAAAGATAAAACATGCGGTTATGCGGAATATGACATTGCAGATGAAATACATGATCTTGAGTTCCCTGTTATAGAATATAGCGGTATATCATTAGTTGTCAGCAATGTATACGAGATACGAACGGCAGAGCACAGGCTGACAGAGGATGAGGTGCTGTCGCGCGCCAGGGAAACGCTTGAAACAGAAATTGGCTCAAGACTCGGAACGGGAGCGCAAAGAATCAGTGACGAGCTTACATACAGCGTTGAAAACGGTGTCTACAAGGTGAGACTTAAAATGAATCTAAGAGAAAATATCGGTGTTGAAATACCGACAGAGGAGTGACTGTGTTTGATAAAAAGAGAAATTGAAGTACCTGAAAATATGGATGTCAGGGAGCTGTTCGGCAGATTTGACGAGAACATGAAGCTTATAGAAAAGGCGTTTGACGTCAATGTTTCACTGCGTGACGGAGCGGTGAGGATAACTGGTCCGGACGAGGCGGTTGAAAAGAGCGCGGATGTTATTCATATGCTGATAACGATGCTGTGCAATGGCGAGAGCATAGATGAACAAAAGATAATGTATGCTATCTCGCTTGAACAGGAGAGCGGAGGGATAGACGTTTCATCTCTGGGCGCTGACTGTGTCGCTATAAATATAAAGGGTCAGCCTATAAAAACGAAAACTCTCGGACAGAAGAAATATGTGGAGGCTATAGATAAGAACACTATCGTGTTCGGAATAGGCCCGGCAGGTACAGGCAAGACTTATCTTGCTGTTGCAAAGGCTGTAATGGCATTGAAGAGAAGAGAAGTCAGCCGCATAATCCTCACGCGTCCGGCTGTTGAGGCAGGAGAGAAGCTCGGTTTCCTTCCGGGAGACCTTCAGAATAAGGTCGATCCATATCTCAGACCGCTCTATGACGGAATGTATGAGATGCTCGGCGGAGAAGGCTTTTTGCGATATCAGGAGCGAGGAGTTATAGAGGTAGCGCCGCTCGCATATATGCGCGGAAGAACACTTGATAACGCGTTTATAATTCTTGACGAAGCGCAGAATACAACACCGGAGCAGATGAAAATGTTCCTTACAAGAATAGGATATGGTTCTCATGCGATAGTTACGGGTGATATAACTCAGATAGATCTTCCGGGTGACAAGCGCTCGGGCTTAAAGGAAGCGATGAAGATATTGAATAATATTGAGGATATCGCATTTTGTAAATTCACCGAAAAAGATGTTGTAAGACATCCGCTCGTTCAGAAGATCATAAAGGCATATGAAAAGCATGATGAAGAGATCGAGAGAAGAAAGAACCGGATGAAAAAGAACGATAAGAACTGATGTAAAGAGGAAATTATGGTTGAACTTATAGTAGAAAATGAATACAGTGGTCCGGAGATCACGGAAGAGCAGATAGCGGAACTGAAGAGAGTCTGTGAAAAAGTAATGGAAATAGAGGAATGTGATTTTGACGCGGAGATAAGTTTTACATTCACAGACAATGAAGGTATACATGAGCTAAACCGTCAATACAGAAATATAGACCGTCCTACAGACGTGCTGTCTTTTCCTATGCTTGAATTTGACGGCGAGGATGAGATAGACGCGGAATTTGAAACAGAGGACGGGCTTGTAATGCTTGGTGACATTGTGATATCTGTAGAACGCGCAAAGGAGCAGGCAGAGGAGTTCGGTCATTCTTTAAGGCGTGAGCTTGCATTTTTGACAGCGCACTCAATGCTTCATCTGCTCGGATACGACCATGTCGATGACGCTGAAGGCGAGGCATATATGATAAAAATACAGAATGAGGCTTTATGTGACTTGGGTATCACAAGAGATATATAAATTGAAAGGGAAAATATTGAATGGATAATAAATTTAAATCAGGCTTTTGCGCCATAATAGGAATGCCAAACGTGGGAAAATCCACATTGCTTAACGCGATCGCAGGTCAGAAGATCGCTATAATATCGGATAAACCGCAGACAACGAGAAATAAGATCTTAGCGATCTATTCCACGCCGGACAAGCAGATAGTTTTTACCGATACACCTGGTATACACAATCCGCATAATAAGCTTGGTGAATATATGGTAAAAATAGCAAATGAAAGCATGCGTGACACTGACGTTGTATTGTTCGTTGTAGACGCGTCACGCGGCATACGCGATCTGGAACGAGATATAGCAAAGAATATAGATAAGCTTGGAGTGCCGTGTATACTTGTGATAAACAAGGTGGATATAATCAAAAAAGAGGATCTTCTGCCGATGATAGCAGATTTTTCAAGCATGAATGATTTTGACGCAATAATACCTATAAGCGCTAAAACAAATGATGGAGTGGACAGCCTTCTGAATATTCTTGAAGATTATATAGAAGAAGGACCTATGTTCTATGACGAGGATATGGTCACAGACCAGCCGGAAAAGCAGATCGCGGCGGAGATAATACGAGAAAAAATGTTGTGGCTCCTTGATAAGGAGGTCCCGCATGGCATAGCTATAGAGATCACAAAAATGAAAGAAAAGAAGAACGTGACAGAGATCCATGCTACTATATATTGCGAGAGAAAAACGCATAAGGGAATAATAATCGGCAAGAACGGCGAGATGCTTAAAAAGATAGGCTCTATGGCGAGAACAGATATTGAAAAGATGCTTGATCACAAGGTATATCTTGAGCTTTGGGTCAAGGTGAAGGACGATTGGAGAAACAGCGATTTTCTTATAAAGAATTTTGGCTATAAAGACGATGAATGATGATTTAATATATCGAGGGATAATATTAAAACAGAATAATTACGGCGAGGCGCACCGGATCTTGACGATACTTACGCGTGATGATGGGATCGTCAAGGCGGTGCGTTATGGTGTACGGGGAAAAAAAGCGTCAAACGCCGCCGCATTTCAAGTGATGTGTTATGGAGATTTTAAGCTGCGCCCGTCGAGGGGCGAGCTTATGACAGCGGTGAGCGCCGATATAATAGACGGCTTTTATCCAGTGAGCGAGGATATACTGAAGCTGTCGCTGCTTACGTATCTTGCTGACATAACGTACACACTGCTTGGCGAGAATAATCCCGACAGCAGAGTGCTGTCGCTTTTTCTGAATACGGTCTATGCCGCATCATACAGAGATGAGAACATAATGAAAATAAAGAGCGTGTATGAGCTTAAATTGATGTGCGCGGCAGGATTTATGCCGTATCTCGGCGCTGCATGTGAATGTGGCAGGAATGCGGAATATTTCAGTCCGGCGCGAGGTACTATCGTATGCGCGTCATGCAGGAAAAAAGGGGATATCGCGCTGCATAGCACGGTCCTGTCGATGATGCGTTATATCGTTGGCTGCGAGGATAAAAAAATGATGTCATTTTCGGTAAATGATGAAAAGCTGTATGATGAGCTAAGCAGTGTAACTGAAAAATATGTCTCTGTGCAGTGTGAGCGTGAATTTGATTCTCTGGCATATTTTAAGGCTATGCGCGGCCTGTACTGAAATTTATGCTTGAAAAAGGCCGTATGATATGATATAATGGTAGAAAACCGATCCGGATTATTCCGGATAAAATGCCGGCGCTGATCGCGGCCGGAATTGATTATAAAGTTATAAATGCAAATACCGGCACAGCGTCCGGAGCATCATTTAACGGATGTTAAGCTGTTGATTTTTATGTGAAAGAAGGAAAAAACAAATGATTATTATTATGAAGGATAATTGTACGAAAGCTGAAATACAGGCGGTAGAAGAACGCCTTGAAAAATTCGGTTTCAGTACACATCCGATCGTTGGTGAATCAAAGACAGTAATCGGCGCGATAGGCGACAAGGCAAGACTCAGCATGAATGAGATACTTCTCATGAGCGGAGTTGATAACATAGTACCTATTATGCGTCCTTATAAGCTCGCATCAAATGAGCTTAAAAAAGAAAAGTCAATAATAGATGTCGGTTACGGCGTAACGGTAGGCGGAGATCAGCTGGCTGTATTTGCCGGTCCTTGCGCTATAGAAAGCGATGAACAGTTCAATATAGTATCAGAGGCGGTAAAGAAATCAGGCGCTAATATTCTTCGCGGCGGCGCTTTCAAGCCGAGAACATCACCATACGCATTTGGCGGTCTTGAAGAAGAAGGCCTCAAAATAATGCGCGGCGCAGGCGACTCGCTAAATATGCCGATCTGTACAGAGGTAATGGATACGAGAGATGTTGAGCTTGTAGCAAAATATGCTGATATAATCCAGATAGGTGCGAGAAATATGCAGAACTTCAAGCTTTTGCGTGAGGTTGGTAAAATAGACAAGCCTATCCTTCTTAAGAGAGGTCTTGCGAGCACGATCGAAGAATGGCTTATGGCGGCTGAATACATAATGGCTGAAGGAAATGAGGGTGTTATACTTTGTGAAAGAGGTATAAGAACATATGAAACATCAACAAGAAACACATTTGATGTAAGCGCTATACCTGTAACTCAGAGCTTGACACATCTCCCTATAATAGGCGACCCGAGCCATGCGACAGGCAAATACAGCCTTGTAGCTCCGGTGGCAAAGGCAGCGATTGCCGCGGGCGCGGACGGACTTATGATAGAAGTTCACAACTGTCCTGAATGTGCTGCGTCTGACGGACCGCAGTCATTGAAGCCGGAGAAGTTTGACACGCTCATGAAGGAGCTTGACAAGATAGCTATAGCTGTAGGTAAGAAGCTGCTGTAATTATAGGGTTGTCACGGAGGAAAAGAATGTTAGGTTATTTGGGACCGGAAGGCACTTTTTCGCATCAGGCCGCGATAGAGTGGGCTGACGGAAAGGAAGAACTCAAGGAATATCCGACTATAGCGAGCGCGATACACGCGGCTGAAAGAGGGGAGATAGATCATTGTATCGTCCCGATAGAAAACAGTCTTAACGGCAGTGTCACGATGACTCTTGACACCTTGGCGTTTGATGTAGATATGTACATAGCGGCGGAGCATAAGCTTGCGATAGAGCAGAACCTGATGATAAAAAAAGGTTCTGATATTTCTGATATAAAGACTATAGTTTCACATCCACAGGCATTAGGTCAGTGCTCAAAGCTACTTGAGGAGAAATTCAGAGATGTGGAGCTTAAGGCTGTATCATCAACGGCTATGGCAGCAAGAATGGCGGCGGAGAGCGACGGGACAATTGCGTCTATCTCAACAAAGGCTGCTGCGAGCGAGTACGGTCTTGAGATAATTTTTCCGGCGTGCAATGATGATGTGAATAATTTCACAAGATTTGTAGTGCTTGAGAACAAACGCGCTCTTAATGTTACAGATCATGATAAAACGTCTATCGTTTTTTCAACTGAGCATAAGCCGGGCGCGTTGGCAAACGCGATAGCTTTGCTTGCGCGTGAAAAGATAAATATATGCAAGATAGAGTCGAGACCGATGAAAAAAGAACCGGGCAAATATGTATTTTTTATCGATATAGAAGGAAATGCGGATGACGCAAAAATATATTTCGCTCTCGATCAGGTAAGGAGAAATTCGTTGTTTTATAAATTTCTCGGCAGCTATCACTACGAATAATATAAACTAAGGTCTGTTTTGATCATGACGGGCGGAGGGCGCTGTTGCTTACGCCCGTGCTTTTTGTATCGGAGGTTGATAAGCATGGAAATAAGCGGATGGGGAAAAATAAAGGAAAATGTCATATGCTCTTCTCTGGCTGTTCTCATAGGCTTAGCTATGGGAGTTATAGGCGGTGTTTTCGGATGCGCGCT
>CALXSW010000145.1 GCA_944391255.1 uncultured Clostridia bacterium
GAGGTGAAAGTTTGAATGAAAACCGCCCATCTCGCACGGGAGCGCTCACTCGCGTACACAAAGTACAGCCTCGTTCACGCTCTCGCACGATCTGAACGGTTTTAATTCAAACTTGGTTTTGTGAAAGGAATTAATGGTCATAAATATGAATCTTATATTGAGCGATAAAAGTATCGATTTAGAAATAGACAAAAATACGACAAAATATATAGATCTCTCATCGATGAAAATATTGAACTGTACAGGCTGTTTTGGGTGTTGGACAAAAACGCCGGGAAGGTGCGTAATAAGAGATGATGCCGTAAAGGTCTATCCGTATATTGCAAAAAGTGAAAGAGTGATTTATATAAGCAGGATAATATATGGCGGCTATGATACGGTAATGAAAACTATGCTTGAAAGAGCAATACCAATACAGCAGGCGTTTATAAGGCTGCATGACGGTGAAACGCATCATGTACAGAGAAGTGTGTCAGAAAAGGACGCGCTAATAATAGCATACGGTGAAAGCGATAAGGAAGAGCATGATATATTTAGACAGCTGATAAGTAGAAACGCAAAAAACATGAATTTTAGAAAATACAGAGTTGTTTTCATATCAGAGAACGAACTGGAAAATGTGGTAAGAAAGGAGCTGGAGCAGTGGGGAAAATAATGATATTGAACGGAAGTCCGAGAGCTCCAAGATCAAATTCAAAATTATATGCTGAGATGTTTTCAAAAAAATGTCCTAATATGACAGCATACTATAATATTACGAAATTAAATCACGATGAGTTGATAAAGCAGATGGGTGAATATTCGGATATTCTGCTCGTGTTTCCACTTTATGCTGATGCTATACCTGTAACGCTGCTGAATTTTCTGAAAAGCTATGAAAAGTCAGCTCACAAAAGTAGACCAACTGTATCAGTGCTTATAAACTGCGGTTTTTTGGAATATGAACAGAATAATATAGCGGTAAAAATGATTGAAGTATTCTGTAAAAAGAATGATTTGAGATTTGGATCAGTTCTTAAGATTGGCAGCGGGGAGGCGATACTACAAACTCCATTTAAAATTATTCTGGGCAGAAAGATGCGTCAGTTTGCAAAGTCAATAATAAAAGGAAAATATACGACGATAGGCATAACTATGCCAATATCCAAGAGTATCTTTATAAAAGCGTCAACACAGTATTGGATTAACTACGGAAAAAGAAACGGTGTGTCAGAAGAGGAAATGCGGACAATGAAGATAGAACAGATTTAGCAGACAGCATAAAAATAAATAAAAGGCGGTGTATTATCGATTCTGCCAAAAGTCAGTTCAATGGTCTGGCTTTTTGGCATGTATTAGATTGACCGCCTTTTATAATGCTTTAAAACAATATAAAATAAAGTTTTTTGATATTATATTTATTTTTCAAGCTTCCAGCCGAAGTCGTTGTGGTAGATCATAAGCTTAGTCATTCCACCGTCGATACAGATGTTTTCACCGGTTATAAATCCGGCGTTATCCGAGCATAAGAACAGAACGGCGTTAGCTATATCAGACGGTCTTCCGACTCTTCCGGCGGGGTGCTGATATTCATCGGCGCCGGTGAACTCATTATTTTCAGTATCTATCCAGCCGGGGGAGATGGAGTTTACTCTAATACGTCCGGAAAAGCTCACAGCAAGAGCGTGAGTGAGAGCGGATATACCTCCTTTTGCGGCGGTGTAGCTCTCTGTCTGCGGCTGACTCATTCTGTCGCGAGAGGAGGATATATTGATTATTGCTCCGCCTGGCGCAAAATGCTTATTAAACAGCTTTGAAAGATAAAACGGGGCGGTAACGCCTACGCTAAGCGCGTAATTAAAATCATCATAGCCGCATTCGTCTATACCTTTCATGATCGGGAGCGCGTTATTTATAAGGTAATCTATATGATCATGTTCAGCTATCACCTTGGAATAAAAATTTTCAAGAGCCGACCTGTCCGCGATGTCTCCGACGAAATAATCATTTGGGAGCTTGTCTATGACGCAAACCTTCGCGCCGTGTTTTTTGAACTCGTCGCATATGCATTTTCCTATCCCTTTTGCGCCTCCGGTCACAACAGCGACCTTGTTTTTAAATTGTGATGTATCATTCATAGCAGCACCTCCATATACGCTGATTTATATTATAAGAATATTTTATATCATAAATATGGTTTAGTCAAGCTCTAAAACGCGCTGCTATATCTGAATAAAGAATTTAATTAAATCTCAAAAGTATAATTGAAGTGCGTGTATATTTATGATATAATAGGAACATAAACATCAGGGATAATTTATTTAATAAATGTATTTATAAGAAAAAACGGAGATCGGATTATGAGTAGATATATAATGGCGCTTGACGCCGGAACAACGAGCAACAGGTGTATTTTGTTTGATCAGAGCGGAAAAATAGTAAGCATGGCTCAAAAGGAATTCACACAGTATTTTCCGGACGACGGCTGGGTGGAGCATGATGCGGAGGAAATATGGGAAACACAGCTTGAGGTTGCGAGAGAGGCTATAAAAAAAGCGGGGATCACAGGCGAGGCTATAGCGGCTATAGGCATCACCAATCAGCGTGAAACGACTATTGTGTGGGACAGGCAAACGGGGAAACCGATATGTCCGGCTATAGTGTGGCAGTGCAGACGCACGGCGAGATATGCGGATCATCTAAAGAAAAAAGGTCTGACGGAATTCTTCCGTAAAAAAACAGGCCTTGTCATAGACGCTTATTTTTCCGGAACAAAGCTCAGGTGGATACTTGAAAATATAGACGGAGCAAGGGAGAGAGCGGAGCGCGGCGAAATAATTTTCGGAACTGTAGAAACATGGCTCATATGGAAGCTGACCGGCGGAAAGGTACATATAACAGATTATTCAAACGCGTCAAGAACGATGCTTTTCAATATAAATGATCTGAAATGGGATAAGGATATACTTGAAGAAATGAATATACCTGAAAATATGCTGCCAAAGCCGGAGCCGTCGGGGAAGATCTATGGGTACACAGACGAGTCGCTTTTTGGCGCGTCTATACCTATAGCGGCAGCTTTAGGCGATCAGCAGTCGGCGTTGTTCGGACAGATGTGTTTTTCGGAGGGTGACGCGAAGAACACATATGGCACAGGCTGTTTTATGCTGATGAATACGGGAGAAAGACCTGTTTTTTCGGATAACGGACTTGTTACAACTATAGCGTGGGGGGTTAATGACAATGTGACGTATGCGCTTGAGGGATCGGTTTTTGTAGCGGGAGCGGCTATACAGTGGCTGCGCGACGAGCTCGGACTTATATCAAGCGCTGCCGAATCGGAAGTGATGGCGAGAAAGGTGGACGACACAGCAGGCTGTTATGTCGTTCCGGCGTTTACAGGACTTGGCGCTCCGTATTGGGATCAGTATGCGCGAGGCACGATAGCGGGACTTACAAGAGGTGTGAATCGGTATCATATAATACGGGCGACATTGGAGTCTATAGCGTTTCAAACGCATGATGTTCTTGACGCTATGCAGGCGGATTCCGGAATACAGTTGTCGGCGCTTAAGGTGGACGGCGGAGCATCGGCAAATGATCTTTTGATGCAGATGCAGGCAGACCTTATAAATGCTGAGATAAAGCGTCCATCATGCATAGAAACAACAGCTCTTGGCGCTGCATATATGGCAGGACTCGCGGTTGGCTATTGGGAAAGCATAGATGAAATTGAAAGAAATAAGGTAACAGACCGTATATTTAAACCGGAGATATGCGATGATGCGAGAGAAAAAAAGCTGAGAGGATGGCGCAGAGCTATAAAGCGCGCAAGGGAATGGTCTGATGATGAGTAATAAAAAAAATACTGCAGACTCATTGAGTTTGCAGTATTTTATTTATTTGAAAATGAGCTTGTAGAAAATGAATATTTATGGTAAAATGGATATAACGATATAAAAGAGGGTGACTGAGGTGGCGGATATAAATAAATTTTCATCATTGAGAGATGCGCTTTACAGTTTGTTCGGAGCGGATATGAAATATTCAGAACCGGTATCGGGCGGAGATATAAATGAGTCGTATAGACTTACACTTGAAAACGGCGAAAATGTGTTCATGAAAATGAACCGCGGAGCGGACGAGTCTTTTTTTAAGGCGGAGGCTGACGGACTGCGCGCTATTGCCGGCACGGGCGCGATATCTGTTCCGGAGGCGCTCTGTTACGGAATGGATAACGGCAGAGCATTTCTGCTGCTTGAGCTGATAAGAAGCGGAAGAAAGAAGAGTGATTTCTGGGAACAGTTCGGAAGGGCGCTTGCGTCGATGCATTTGGCAGATACGAGCGGGTATGTGAGCGGATTCGGTTTTGCGGCTGATAATTATATAGGCAGCAGTATTCAGAAAAACACTCCGCACAGCAGTTGGATAAGCTTTTTTCGTGACTGCCGGCTCATGCCGCAGTTTAAAATGGCTGAAAAATATTTTGACAGCTCAGAGCGCAAAATGATAATAAAATTTCTCGGCAAGCTTGACACACTCCTTATAGAGCCTGATCGTCCGTCGCTCCTGCACGGCGATCTGTGGTCGGGTAATTTCATGACAGATCATGAGGGGAATGCCGTTCTTATAGATCCGGCATCATATGTAGGCAGTGCCGAAGCAGATATAGCAATGACACAGCTTTTCGGAGGTTTCGACAGCCGCTTTTACAGCGCGTATTTAGAGTTTTATCCAATGCAGTCGGGATACAGCGACAGGCGCGATATATATGATCTGTATCATCTCTTAAACCATTTGAATTTGTTCGGAATGCCGTATCTTTCAGCGGTGAAAAGGATAATAGAAAGATACGCGTGAAATATATGTTTTATTTGATCGACTGAAAAAGATTTTAAAAGAGGGATACTCATGGATATATTGCAAGGACTAAATCAAACACAGCTTGAAGCTGTCACATCTACAGAGGGGTTTATACGCGTAATAGCCGGAGCGGGTTCCGGAAAGACAAGGACTTTATCGCACAGATTCGCGTATTTGGTAAATGATATAGGTATTTTGCCGGGGAATATCCTCTGCGTTACATTTACAAATAAATCGGCAAATGAAATGCGCCAGAGAATACACAAGCTCACAGGCGATAACGACACAGGATATATAAGCACGTTCCACAGCTTTTGCGTGTCCGTTCTCCAGGAGGACAGCAACGCTGTTCAGTATCCGAAAAGCTTTCTTGTGCTTGATAATTCAGATATAGATTCTATGCTCGCTATAATATATGAGGAGCGCGGTCTGACGCTCAGAAGCATGACGTTTTCAAATGCGCGCGACATGATCGAGATAAGAAAGCTGAAAAAGGATCCGGAATATTATATGGATATGATAACGATGTCGCTTGACACGCTGCGCGAGAAATACGAAAGCGCTGTTTCGCCGTCAGATATAATTTTTTACGGATATCTCTATCAGGAAAAGAAATGCTTTGGACTCGACTATAACGATCTTATAAAGTTTGCGCTGTATATATTTGAGCAGAATGAGGAGATACGGCTGAAATGGCAGAAAAGACTTGAATACATAATGATAGATGAGTTTCAGGATATAGACGAGCTGCAATATAAGCTTATGGAGGTGCTGTGCGGCTATCATAAGAATTTGTTCATTGTCGGCGATCCGGACCAGACGATATACACATGGCGCGGGGCGAATGTCAAATACCTGCTTGA
>CALXSW010000146.1 GCA_944391255.1 uncultured Clostridia bacterium
AGCATTCCGTCTATTCCTGTCCAGCCGCCGTTTCCTACAATATATTTAGCTCCGTCTACAGCCCAGTCAGCTATTTCTGACTTGTCCGAAAAACCATCAAGCACACTTATGTCACAATCCCCAAGCATTTCAGTTTCACCTGATGAATACTTCAGCTCATAAGGCTCAAAACCAAAAACTCTTGACAATACGATATATGTTTCCTGGAATGTTATATTGTTTTCAGGATTGAAATTCCCCTCTGTGTCACCTGCAAAAGCTCCCATTTCAACAGCCTTTGAAACAGCGTCAGCATACCATGCGTCATTTTCAACATCCTTAAATGTTGTATCTGAATTTTCCCGCGCGCTAAATGCTCTTACTATTATTGTCGCCATCTGCGCTCTTGTAATATTGTCATATGGCGCTATGGTCGTTTCATCAACGCCGTTCATAAGACCTACTGACACAGCCTTTTCAAGCGCTTGTCCCATTTCGCCGTCAGGCATGTCCGCAAACTGCGCTGACGCGCTGAATCCCGTACACATCATAGCTGAAACAAAACACGACAATACTTTTAAACTCTTTTTCATATTTTAATACTCCTTTTTTGATTTTTTTTTTTTTTTTTTTATTTTCATCAAAATAATCTTTCGTCAGCTTCACAACTGTGCCTGAAAGCAGGAACAGAGCTACAAGGTTAGGTATAGACATAAGACCGTTAAATGTTTCCGCAATGCTCCAGAGCAATCCGAGATCCACCGTTGCGCCAAGTATCGCCACGAGAGAATACACCACCATAAACGGCTTTATGACCTTTTCATTAAACAAAAATTCTATACATCTCGCGCCATACAATCCCCAACCGATGATGGTCGAAAAAGCAAAGCAGCAAAGCGCTACAGCTGTAAACAACGATATCCAGTTTCCGTATGTAGAAGTGAAACCTGTTATTGTCAGCTCCGCACCGGCATCCGCGCCGTAATTTATGCTTACACCACTGCAAAGAATAACAAGAGCTGTCAGCGTACATATAACTATAGTGTCTGCAAACACCTCGAATATACCAAACATACCCTGCTTAACAGGCTTTTTTGTATCAGAGCACGCATGAGCTATAGAGCCTGTACCGAGTCCGGCCTCGTTTGAAAATATACCTCTTGCTATACCCTTTTTAAGGCTCAGGAAAAAGCTTCCTACTATACCGCCTGTTATAGCGCCAGGATCAAACGCGCCCAAAACAATAGATTTGAATACCGCCGGTATGCTTGTTATATTTATAAACACAACACCCAACGCTAATACAACATAAAAAAGTGCCATAAACGGAACGAGCTTTTCCGTAACATTTCCGATACGCTTTATTCCGCCAAGTAATATAAGACCTACAATAAAAGCTATAAATATACCCAGACAGAGATTAAACACTCCTTTAGAACCTTCATCCAAAACATTGAATGTAACGAGCGCAGAGTTTATAGCTGTGGTTATCGTATTCACCTGCGTAGCGTTTCCCGTTCCAAACACCGTAAGAACGCCAAACGCCGCGTAGACAAACGCGAGCCAATGCCATTTCTTCGAAAGACCGTTCTTTATATAATACATCGGACCGCCAACCCAGTCACCGTGCTTATTCTTTTCCCTGAAATGGACAGCGAGAGTGACTTCCGAAAACTTTGTGCACATTCCAAGCAATGCCGAAACCCACATCCAGAATACCGCGCCAGGCCCTCCAAGCGCTATAGCGCCCGCGACTCCGGCTATATTTCCTGTTCCCACAGTCGCCGCAAGTGCCGTACATACTGACTGAAATGGAGTCATCGCCCCGTCTTCAGCGTCTTTTTTCTTGAATATCTTACTTACAGTTGAATTGATCGCATATCCAAATTTCCTTATCTGAATAAACCTTGTTCTCACCGTCAGAAGCAATCCGACGCCTAAAATACATATCATTGCCGGTACTCCCCAGATAAAACTGTTGACTACCGAATTTATTGAAGCAATATGCTCTACCATCTTTTTCTCCTTTGTTTTAAGTTTATTTAATTTGATTTATTTAATTTAAAGTTTTTATTTCTTCTTATCAAAATAACTTATCTCGCTTGATGTAAGATATCTCCACCTTCCTTCAGGCAGATTTCCAAGCTCTACTATGCCTATGCTCTCACGTTTAAGCGCCTTTACCGGATTTCCTACCGCTTCAAACATTCGCCTTACCTGCCTGTTTCTTCCCTCATGTATAGTTATTTCAACAAGAGTCATATTGTTTTCGATCTCAAGTATCTCACATTCCGCCGGCGCTGTCTTTCGTCCGTCAAGATAGATACCGCGCCTTATTTTATTAAGACTGTTTATTGTCAAAACACCTTTAAGCACCGCGTAATATTTCTTTGATGACTCAAATTTCGGATGTGTTACCTTGTTTGCCCAATCACCGTCATTTGTCATGAGCAAAAGTCCCTCTGTCTCATAATCAAGTCTTCCCACCGGGAATACTCTTGTATGGATCTCTCTCTTTACAAGATCCATGACCGTAGGACGGTCAAACTGATCCTTTACCGTTGTAACATATCCGACTGGCTTATTGAGAGCTATATATATCTTCTTATCCTTTATTTTTAAAACAACACCGTCAAGCTCGACAGTATCACAGCCTATTTCGACTTTAACGCCCTGCTCTCTTATAAGCTCTCCGTTTACCTTTACTCTTCCTTCTTCTATAAGCTGCTCCGCGCCTCTTCTTGACGCGGCACCGCTCATTGCTATATATTTCTGTAATCTTACTATATCGCCCATTTTATTTTCCCTTCGTTTTTTTATTTCCGTATTTTATGTGCATCACCCGTTATTTTATCACATTTCTTATCAGTCTTGCAAGCGCGGAAAAGAAACACGGCTTAATTTTGTATCCCTGATCAAAATACAGATCATTTTTTGCTGCTATATCTACATTTCCGACAAATTCATCACCACAGTATACTCCTATCTCCCCTACCTTTTCTCCGGCATTTAAAGGAGCTGAGATCTCGTCTGCAAGCTTTATATCAAGCGTTACATCGCGTTTATCATAGCCCTCTACAGGTATACTCATCCCTTCCTTAGCTATAAGCTCCGTTTCATTTGAACCAGAAACAAGGTGCTTTATGCATTCGCCGGCCTTTACTGCTGTTATGTATCTTGTGCGGCTGAATCCATAATCGAGCATTTCTTTATGCTCTGCCCAGTCGTTTGAACAGTTAAGCGTTACGGCAACATATTTTGCTCCGTCACGCTGCGCCGCGCTGACCAGACAGCGCCCGGACTTCTCCGTATAACCAGTCTTAACGCCTATGCACCCATCATACTCCCGCAAAAGTCTATTGTGATTCTCATAATCTATTTTATATACATCACCTGACTGACGAGTCAATGAAGCTTTATAACTCTTTGTAGATACTATCTCTATAAACTTCTTATTTTTTAAAGCATAGCATGTTATTTTCGCCAGATCTTTAGCTGTCGTATAGTGACCTTCTTCATCAAGTCCGTTAGGATTTTTAAAAGATGTATTTTCAGCACCTATTTTTTTTGCAGTCTCGTTCATCTTTTTTGCAAACTCTTCCGTTGATCCGCTTATATGCTCCGCTACAGCCACAGCCGCATCGTTTCCGGAATTAAGCATAAGTCCGTAAAGCAGATCTTTCATCGTCATCACTGAATTTTCTTCGATATACGCCGATGATCCCTCCTGGGATGCCGCATTATGCGATATCTTTACTTTTTCATTCATTTTTGAGTTTTCAAGTGCGACGATCAATGTCATTATCTTTGTTGTGCTCGCCATTGTCATTATCTTATCGCTGTTTTTTTCGAACACAACTTCGCCTGTCACTGCATTCATAAGACATGCCGCTCCCGCTGACTCCGCATACGCATAAGCGTTAATGCCCGGAATAAACAGCGAGACGATCAAAATAAATAAAAAAAAACTTTTCAATATATCCACCACCGATTTAAATAAGGTCGATCAATATATATTATACACTAAAATCGCGCGATATGCAAGGTAAATATTGAGTTTATATAATATTTTCGTACAAATATTCACTAAATTACGCATAAAAAGCAGGCAAACAAATGTATGCCCGCTTTTTACTCTGTCTTTTTTACGGGAGATCTATCTCCTCAAGATCCTTTGCCGGTATTTTCTTAGTTGAATCGCTCACGAACTTCTTTACCGCCTGTGTGGCCTGCGCTATAGGTATATTTGTTCCGGCTCCGGCAACACATCCGCCCGGGCATGCCATACCCTCGATGAGGCAGCCCTGTTTCTTTCCTGCTTTTGCAAGCATCAAAATCTTCTGACAATCCGCTAATCCTTCCGCATGCTCAATTTTGACCTCTACATCAGGATAGTACTCGTTTATGCATTTTTCTATAGCTGTAGCGACTCCTGTTGATACAGCATAGCCTCTTCCGGCACCTGTAGCGTCATGAACAGGCTCTTCCTTATCAAAAGTAGAAAGATCTATGCCCTTCGCCTCAAACATCGCCGCCAGTTCCTCAAATGTGATTACAAAATCGACATCGCTTCTTACCGTTCTTCTTGACGCCTCAAGCTTCTTTGACGCGCATGGACCTATAAAAACAACTCTCGCTTCAGGTCTCTTCTGTTTTATACTTCTCGCTGTAGCGACCATAGGCGTGAGCGCGTTTGAAACAGTTTCCGCCATTTCCTCAGACAAAACGCGCTTAGCAAGCACTGACCACGACGGGCAGCATGATGTCAAAAGGAACGGCAGCTCGCCTGTTTTTACTTTGTCGACATAGTGGTGCGCCTCTGTTATAGCGCCTATATCAGCGCCGAGCGCCACCTCATAGACTTCCTTGAAACCAAGTTCAAGTAACGCCGCCTTTATTTTCCATAATCTTACATCTTTTCCAAACTGACCTATAACTGCCGGCGCAACTGAAGCGACAATGTAATCACCCTTCTTTATAGCCTGTATCAGCTGGAATATCTGAGACTTGTCCGCGATAGCTCCGAAAGGACAGCTTACCATGCACTGACCGCATGACACACATTTTTCATTATTTATCTTTGCTCTGCCATGCTCATCGCTCTCAATCGCGTTTACTCCGCATACGACCGTACATGGACGAACCTTTTTAGCAATAGCGTCATACGGACATACAGCCTTACATTTTCCGCATTTAATACATTTTTCTTTATCTATATGCGATTTTCCGTTTACCATCGAAACAGCATTTTTCGGACATACAGAAACACACGGATGAGCTACGCAGCCATGGCACTGATCTGATACCTCATATACGTTATGCTCACACATATCGCATGCTGACGGTATTACCTGCATCAGCGGCGGCTCATAATATTTATCTGAAATATTGCTGACACTGAGACCGCTTGTTACATGCACGGGCTTATCCTCCGGTCTTAACGACAATCCCATCGCAAGACGGACGCGCTCGGCCGCTATGGCTCTCTCTCTGTAAATACTTTCTCTGTATAAAGGCACATCACCCGGCGTTATTTTATACGGTATAGCCTCTATATCATCGTTTATATTTTTCGATTCAAATGCTACCTTCGCTACCTCTCTGAATACAGTGCGTCGTATTCTTGTAATAGGTGTTTCAATACCTCTCATTGTATCATCTCCATTCTGAAAATAAAATTTGTTATATTTTAATTTTAGACAATATTATATAATATTATCCACATATTTTCCTTATCCACCGAAACACTGTGTCCAGTATATCCCATAATCACCACCATATGCTATCCCCACTCCTATATGTGTAAGATCCGGATCAAGTATATTTGCCCTATGTCCTTCCGAATTCATCCACGATTCCATGACCGATTCAGGATCCATCTGACCTGCAGCTATATTTTCAGCAAAGCTCATATATGTTACATCTTCACCAAATATTTCGCCCGCTGCTTTTATCCTTTCCACCATCGTCTTTCC
>CALXSW010000147.1 GCA_944391255.1 uncultured Clostridia bacterium
GTTGTCAGAGCCGAATAAAATGCCGCAGATAGCGATATCTGTAGATATGCTTGACACAGGTATAGATGTGCCGCAGATTTTAAATCTTGTGTTCTTTAAAAAGGTCATGAGTAAGGCGAAATTCTGGCAGATGATAGGCAGGGGAACAAGGCTTTGCCCGAAACTGCTCGACGGAGAGGATAAGAACAAGTTTTATATATTCGATTTTTGCGGTAATTTCGAGTTTTTCAGAATGAGTAACGGGAAAGCGGCGTCAAATCAAACGTCACTTCAAAGCGCCTTGTTTTACCTTAAAGCACAGATAATATACAAATTGCAGGATATTGCGTATCAGACAAAGGAGTTGATAGAATTCAGAAAATCGCTTGTGTCTGAATTGGTGTTAAAGGTAAAGGATCTGAACAGAGAAAACTTTGCGGCAGCGCAGCATTTAAAGTATATTGAAATATATTCGGAAGAAAGCAGCTATGCATCTTTGAGATACGAGGATACATTGATAATAAAAGAGGAAATAGCTCCGCTCATAAATCCGGATGATGATGAGGTGAGCGCGATACGGTTTGACGCGCTGATCTATGGGATAGAGCTTGCGCAGCTTGCCGGAAAGGGATATGGAAGATATAAAAGCGATCTGATAAAGAAGGTAAAAGCAATATCTAAAAAGTCCAATATTTCTGAAATAGCGGCGAAAGCAGAGTTGATCAATAAAATTCTGCATACGGATTATCTGGAAGAATGCGGAATAAATGATTTTGAGTATATCCGAAAATCACTCCGTGAGCTTATGAAATATGCAAAGAATACAATAGAACAATATGATACTAATTTTACCGATGATATTCTTTCAACAGAATGGAATGAGGCGGAGCTGGATAACGATGATCTAAAAAATTATAAAGCGAAAGCGGAATTCTATGTGAGAAAACATTCGGATAATGCTGTTATTTCAAAGCTTAAAAGGAATGTACCGCTTACAAAAGAGGATATTGCGGAGCTTGAAAAGATATTATGGAGCGAGATTGGAACTCATGATGAATATTCAGCGGAGTACGGCGAAAAGCCGCTTGGTGAATTTGTCCGTGAAATTGTAGGTCTTGATATGAATGCCGCAAAGGAAGCGTTTTCGCAATATTTAAACGATGCGAATCTCGATTCAAGACAAATATATTTTGTGAATCAAATTATAGAATATATCGTTTGTAACGGTATCATGAAAGATATGTCTGTGCTTCAGGAATCGCCTTTTACCGACAGGGGAAGCGTTGTGGAAATATTTACGGATATATCTGTATGGACGGGTATACGCAATGTTATAGAACAGATAAATATGAACGCGACAGCGTAAAATTATCTATAACGAATAGATGATAGTAATATTTACAAAAGTTTGAGAGGGCAGGACTATGAAGAAAAGGTTATTTAAAATCGTGTTTATCACTATTTTAGCTTTTGCGTGCTGTATTGGCGCTAAGGCTGATGAGCTTATTGATAATGACATGAGTTATGGCGGAGTTGTGGCGGAAGTGTCAGAGAAATACGAAAGCGGAAAATATTCTGATGAGGTTTATTATTTATCAGATCGTGCTTGCGGCTATATTTCAAAAAATGATATTGCCGTGTTCAAAAGGGATGGCGTTCCGGTTGCCGTTTTGTATCAGCTTGACGGGCGCTGCCGCGAGCGTCAATTGACTGATGAAGAATATAATGATTTTGTTTCATATATTCAAGAGTTGAATTTCGATGATCTTCCTGATTTTCTTCCTTATGAATATGGAGTTATGGTCAGTGACGGCAGTGAAAATGAATACATACATATTTCAAAGGATAAAAAGAGCTATGTATATATGAATAATCCCGGTATTGGCTCGTTCAAAAACGGAGAAAATGAAGCGTATGTTTAGACAATAAAAAAATTCAGAAGCCTGTTTGAATCAGGAGATATAAAAACATACTATGATATCGACGGTGCGGAGCTGCTTATAAATAATGAAGATAATTATGTCCGCTCAGTGTATAAGAATGGAAACGATTTCAGAGTTCTTATACAGTGTAAAGAAAATTCAGAGAATAGCGGCAGGAAGCTGGAATGGCATTCTTTTAACGGCGGAACTCTGGGCGGCATAGTCGATGAGCCTGACGGATTCGCTATAGAAAATGCATGGGCTGGCGTTCCGGAGGACGCGAGCAGATATGAGCATCTTAATAAATATCCATGGCTTTCATCATGGGGGGATAAGTCGGTAAAATTATTGAGTGTAAGCTCAGGTGACAGGCAAATTTACGGACTATTTCTCACCGGAGAAAATGAAGAGCCTGTACCTATCTCTTTGGGAGACTTTTCGGATCCTGTAGTTATTCCCGGCACTGATTTTGTTGTGTGTGAAGAAGCGCCTAACGGCTGGGTGGGACTAAGAAAATTAGTAAAAATAAATTTAAAAACATTTGAGAAAACGGATATTGATTTTCCTGAATCAGAGTCGGTTTCTCCGATGATTTGTCTTGACGGTAAGCTGTTGATAGGATGTAAGCCGGTAGAGGGTTCATATAGCTATTATATGTATGATATAAGCAATGATACTATTGAGCGGGTATATGGTGATTTCAATTGTTTGACATATCTGTCCGGCAGAAATTTGCAGCAAACATCTGAACCGAATAAATATTATGTATTAGGAAACCAGCATTCGGTGGGGATATTTGACACTGAAACATATACATTCACAGAGCTGACACACTCACCTGTAATGATCTATAATAATGATTATGTGTGGGTAGATGAAGATGAGGGTAAAATGTATGTTGTCGTAAACGGTGATCTTATATCGCTTCCTGTCTCAAATGAAGTATCAGATAATAGCGAGAATGTCACAGTTATATTAAACGGTGAAAGCTTATCATTTGATAAAGCTCCAATAATCGAAAACGGTAGAACGATAGTTCCGTTCAGACAGATATTTGAGGCTTTGGGATATGAGGTTTCATGGAACGGCGAAGACAGATCGATACTTGCTGAAAAATCTGATATGACTATGCGCTTACAGATCGGCAGCAACGAAATCACTGTCAATGATGAAACTGTGTATTCCGACACAGCTCCGGAGCTTATCGATTCAACTACATATGTTCCTATCAGAATTATAAGTGAAAATTCGGGATGTGATGTTTTGTGGCGAGAAGAGGACAGGACGATTATAATAAATTCCAATTAAAATCACAGCAGATAAATAAAAAAACACCTCAACCCCAAAAGCGAAGGTCGAGTTGGAATAATAACAACAAGAGGCTGTTGCAAAACTCAGCAAGTTTGCAGCAGCCTCGTGGGGCTTTAGCAAAATAGTGCAGAACGGACGAAACGAAGGGGGCGCAGCCCCCTTGCCCGAAGGTGTACGTTGGTACATCGAGTGGTGAGTTTCGTTCGTAACATAAAGCGATTTTTA
>CALXSW010000148.1 GCA_944391255.1 uncultured Clostridia bacterium
AACAACACCTTCAATAATTCTGGTTTATAGCTTCATTTTTAAGTAAATCATATCAACCAATTGCACACCGTCTTCATAGATAGGATGATCATAATTATCGGTAAAAAAGTTTTTGAGTCTATGGGAATACTCAAATCCGCATGCTTCATAAAATCCTACGGTAGACGGGACGTCTCCTGTCCCAACCTGCAAAACATCATACTTTAATTTATAGTGATCTGCAATAAATGATATCAAGGCTTTGCCATAGCCCATTCCTTGATGTGTCGGGACTGTTGCAATGTTTTTAATTTCCAGAATTCCGAATCCCTCATCTGTAACGATACACTCGCTTTTTACGCCGTTATCGTTCAATATGTACATGGTTCCTTTTTCAATATAACGGTCAATCATGTTCTCTTGCTCATCTGCCAACAGCAGAAGAGATAGATATTGTTTTTTGTTTTCTTTTACTTCTTTAATTTCCACTAATCTCACTCCAAGCCCATTTTATACTGAATTTTTTTGGAATATATCAACCGCATGGCTTGAAACGCCCAACAAGTCTTCGCGCTCACAGATAGTGAAATGATATTTCAAATACAGCTGAAATGTTTCATCATCCATTGCGTCAATTGCTTCACGCATAAATAGTGTACAACCATCAGTTGCTACATAATGGAGTCGTGTGACTGGAAAAGCAGACATTAAATCATCAATATCTTCTTTGCGGACAAGTTCAAACAGATCCTTTGGCTGCGATTTCGTTATAAAAGTTTCGCCGTCAATCAGCCCGTCTCTGATATATTCTTTTACATTAATATTCCCACGATGAAAGCCTTCATCAAGAAGACAGCCATCAGACAGCACATAAGCGGCAAATATAACCCCGCCAGGCTTTGTTACACGAATTGCTTCACTAAGCGCCTGACACTTATCCTCTTTATCGTAAAGATGATAGAGCGGGCCCAAAAGCAGAGTGATATCATACCGATTGTCACCAAACTCAGATAAGTCCATCGCGTTGCCTTGCCGGATAGTAATTGACTCATTTGGCAAGGTATTCTTTTTAAATACCTCTATATTATGTTCCACCAGTTCTACTGAGTCCACTTCATATCCCTGACGTGCCAATGCGTGGGAATACCGTCCTGTACCTGCACCAATTTCAATAATTTTACTGTGCGGCTTTAAGTATTTCTCTATATATCTCATTGTCGTTAAAAACTCAACAGAACCGTGCCTTAAGGCTAAACGGTTGTCTTCGTCATAATTATTATAGAAATTTACTATATATGTTGTATCCATGTTTACCTCTCTTTTCCTGTAATCTTTTCTTTTAAGTCTGACATAAACTGCTCCTGCTGTTTTCTTAAGTAAGAACGGACAAATGGCTTTAAAAACCATTTCTTTGCAGTTATATCCTCAGTAAATGTAACCGTTGTAACATCTCCATCTTGTGAAAAAACACCGACCCAGTGACCACTTATGTTGCTGTTATCCATGTCAAATTCCCATTGTTTGTACGGCTTTGTCAAAGTGATAGTAAATGTTGTGGCATATCCGCTTTTCGTATATTCAATAAACTGATACTCATTTAAAATTTCCGTTTTGCTTAAATCACTGCGCCATGTAGGATAATTTCTAACATCTGTAACGACATCCCACACTTTTTGAATATCACAATATAATGTTGCTTTTATGCTTGAAACCGACATATATATACTCCTTTTTAAATTATATAAATCACAAAAGCTCTCTCAGTTTATCTAAAAACGCTTCTTCACCAAAGGTGTTGATCTTAAAAAACATTGCCTGGCTTCCGCCGGCTGTAATTGCCGAAAGATGAATTGTACCGTCATCACCTTGAAATAGTGTTACACTCAGGCTTACACGGTTGGAGCCCGACCAGCTGTAGCGTTCAAAAACACGGACACTGCATCGTGCGCTGCCGCTCTCAAAATCGCTTGATTCCTCAAGTGATGCAGACATACTTCCGTTTAGGATACCGGTTTGAATTTTGTTTAATATCTGATTAAAATCACCATAAACTGTTTGCTCTAATTTTGCCATAATATCACACCTCACAAATTCATTTATGTACTGCTGATATGTACTTTTCCATCCATACATCTATTGAAAAAACTATTTTGTTCTCCTTAAAACCACATAGATGATTCTCCTGAAAATTCCGGAGTGTCACCGTTTCTGTACGGATCATAGCGGTTACAATTACCTCCGAATTCCTTTAAAATTCTATTTTATCATCGCTCCGGTTCATATATAACAGATCTGGGTACGGGATCTTTATACCAATCCGGGACAAATATGGCGTGGTATAAAAAATCTTCAATCAAACCATATTCTTCCTGTTTCATTGGTCTGACATAACACTTCATAAAAACACCTTTAATACATATCACTTTCTTATTTCCTTTTTTTCTTTATAAGCAATATGAGCCCTATTATCAACAATAATCCGACAGATAACAAAATCAAAGAAATATTGATATTAGTTGTTACATAAACATCTGTAGGTCCATCGGCACCTCCAATTACCGCATTATCTTCGGATGCTGCTCCTGTTTTTTCGAGCCTTTTCGCTTCTGATGACTCGTACTGTCCCTCATTCAAATACTGTTCAAACCTTTTCCACATATCACCTTGAGTATTTATTAATTTAAGTGTAGCCGTGTCGTCAGTAGTTGTTTCAAAAAAGTATGTAGGATTATTTTCATCAAAATAAGTAAATAAATAAATCCCCCCTGTTTTTACAGTAAAATCGCCAATAGGAACCGGATCATAATAAATCTGCTTCGTTCCGGTTTTTACATCACCCTTTATTACTTTCGTAGGCGATAATTCAATATCTGCCTTTTCTTTATCAGGATGATATGCCACCACTTCTGCAAAGAAAACTTCAGCGCCGTCGGAACTTAGCAAGTCCTCAGGAACACTGCCCGCAAACACTGTAATATCAAAGGTCAAAGCTATGATCATTGATAACAACACTATAATTCTTTTCACATAAATCACTCCTTTTAATTAGCAATACAGGTTAACTCAGCAACAACAATTTCTGGTTTGTTGTTAAATCTGAACGGTATAATACTATTGCCGATGCCTCGGCTTACAATCATATTTGAGTTAGCCTCTGTATAAATACCTTTATAATATTTAGGGAATAATCCCTGCCCAGGGGCAACAAATCCACCGATAAGAGGTAAAATAAATTGTCCTCCGTGAGCATGACCGCATAAAGCTAAATCAACTTTCTTTGCATAAATTGAAAAATATTCCGGTCTGTGTGCAAGCAAAACTTTATAATTGTCATTATTAGGTACAATTCCAGACAGCTGTTTTGATATATTTTGCTCCATGGTATCGTCAACATATTTCAGAGAAAATGACGGATCGGTTAAACCTATTACACAGATCTCTTTGCCTTCTGCTTTTAAATTCACTGCTTCATTTTCAAGAACAATAACTCCGCAGTTAATAAGTTCTTGCTTTAATTTATCATAACCCGTTATCCTTGCTTCGTGGTTCCCAGTCACATAATAAGTCGGCGCAATATGAACAGCTTCTCTGGCAAACTCTGTCGCAGCGTCTATATTTGTTTTTCGTGAATCAATTAAATCCCCTGTAATTGCTATAATATCCGCATCGGCTTGCTTTAGTAAAGAAATTAGTTTTTCGTTATTTTCTCCAAACTCTGTATTATGAAGATCTGATATTTGCGCGATTCTGAACCCATCAAACTCTTGTGGTATTTTGTGTGATTTCACATTAAATTTATTGATTTCTAAATGACTGTTTTCAAAAATAATCCAGGCAATCCACAAAATTAATACTATGAAAACTATAAGTAGCACTGTTTGTTTTTTCTTTATTTTCATAGGCAATATCTCACCACATCATCAATCGTATTCTTATCGGAAAAATCAAACTTTCCGCCGTA
>CALXSW010000149.1 GCA_944391255.1 uncultured Clostridia bacterium
CTACTCTTGCAATTGAACAAAACACACTTAACATTGATCAAGTAACAGCTGTAATATCAGGTAAGCGCGTAATTGCACCGCCAAAGGACATTGCAGAGGTTAAAAACGCATATGAAATATATGAGCATATGGACAAATTAGACCCATATTCAATGGATGACCTTTTAAAAGCACACGGTGTAATGATGAATGGTTTGGTAAATGAATCAGGCGAATTCCGTTCAAGTAATGTTGGTGTCGTTGATAGTTATAAAGCAGGCGTTGTTAGAAGCTGATGAAAGCAATATATCTAAAATATCGGCTGAAAATAAATCGTACAGACACTGGAATCTTATACGAGATTTTCTGTATAAACATGAATTTATTACAATCATGATGTTCAAGAAATACAGGGAGTATCTTCATCTACTGCTACAAGTGTACTCGTACAGTTTACTAAGAAAGGAAAACTTAGAATAATCCGAAAAAATACTCGTTGGTGCTATACTACAGTCAAATCAATGTAAGATATACTGGAGAACGGTAATTGATATAATATTTTCATACATAAAAACCTTATGTATATGAATGGAACTATTGAATTTTTGCATAAAATATGATAGAATAAGTGTATAGAGTGTCAATAATGCTAATGAAGGAGTTGAGGCATATGGGGATGTTTCTAAATAGCAAATCACCTATTATAAATTATCGGAAAATGACTGAAAATCCTTATTTCGTTGATAAGTCAGATTTTATATATGAGCTTATAAGAAATTCTTATGCAAATCAATATATATGCATAACAAGACCGCGTCGTTTTGGTAAAACTGTTATGGCAAATATGCTTGCTACATTTTTTAACAAGGATACAGATAGTAGTGACGTGTTTGACTCTTTGAAAATTTCACAATATGATGAGTATAGTAAGTATCTGAATAAACACGAAGTTATTTATATAGATTTCAGCGAAGTGCCGGATGGTTGCAGTACTTATAGAGAGTACATAACACGCATAGCAACAGGATTAAAGTCTGATTTAATTCAAAGATATTCTGAATTAGAATTAGATAATAATAAAGCAGTATGGGATGTATTATCCGAAATACTCGATAAAACAAACGGGCAGCAGTTTATTTTTATTATGGACGAATGGGATGCGGTATTTCATATGTCGTTTATCACTGATAAGGATAAAGATGAATATTTATTATTCCTGAAGTCACTCCTAAAAAGCAAAGCATATGTAGAACTGGCATATATGACAGGCATACTTCCGATTGCTAAATATTCAAGCGGATCTGAGCTTAATATGTTTGCTGAATTTCAAATGACTACAATGGAATTGTTTTCTGAATACTTTGGATTTACTGATGATGAAGTTGACAGTTTATACAACAGATATTTAAATCTCCAGAAAAATCCTAAAATAACTCGTGAAGGACTTAGGGAATGGTATGACGGATACAGAATAATATCGGGTAAGCATTTGTACAATCCTCGTTCTGTTGTGTTTGCATTCCAATACAATCAACTCTCAGATTACTGGACAAGTTCAGGTCCGTATGATGAAATTTTCTATTATATAAAGAATAACATTGGTGATGTTCGTGACGATTTTGCTTTGATGGTTACCGGAGAAAGGATTGAAACGAGAATACAGCAATATGCGGCGGTATCTATGGAACTTAATACACGAAGTGAGATATATTCAGCAATGGTCGTATATGGATTACTAACCTATGAAGACGGTGCGGTATTTATTCCTAATAAAGAACTGATGCGTAAGTTTGAAGAGGTTTTATTAAAGAAAGAATCTTTCGGATATATCCATAATCTTGCAAAAGAATCAATGAAAATGCTAAATGCAACGCTCGCCGGAGATACAGAAACTATGACGGAAATACTTGAATATGCACATGATACAGAAGTGCCTATTTTATCATATAATTATGAAACAGAGCTTGCAGCTATCATAAATTTAGTATATTTGTCAGCACGTGATAAATATAGAATAGAGCGTGAAGATAAAGCAGGCAGAGGTTTTGTGGATTTTATTTTCTATCCTAAAAAGAAAAATGGAGATTGTATTATTCTGGAGTTGAAAATAGATAAAACACCAGATGAGGCAATAGAGCAAATAAAAGAAAAGAAATATGCTTTAAAATTCAAAGGCAAGCTTGGAGAAGAACGTGAGTATACAGGAAGAGTAATTGCTGTAGGAATTGGATACAGTAAAGAAACAAAAGAGCATCAATGCAAGGTAAAAGAGTTGATATGTTAAATACACTAAAATTAATAAATCAAGGGACAATAAAAATAATTTTGGATAAATTTTGTTAAACTTGGAGATGCGTTATGATATCACCTGATGATGTAAGAGCTACGGCGGAAAAGAAATATTATAAAAATATAAAGTTTAGAAAATACCTGAAAACTCATGCTGATCCGGATAAACTTGATAAACAGTTTATGGATTTACACAATGAACTGTTTGATGGGTATGATTGTTCAATGTGTAGAAATTGTTGTAAGGAATATCATGGTTCAATTC
>CALXSW010000150.1 GCA_944391255.1 uncultured Clostridia bacterium
TATTTCAGCCGGCCTGTGAACCCAATGCGCTTTGCTGCTATGATAGAATAATATAATAATATAAAGCCGGTGATCAATAAACAGAACGATCACCGGCTTTTTGATGTTATCGTTTAAATGTCAGAATATTTTTCTGTTCAGATCATAAGCAATATAAAAAGTGCCGCGGCGATTCTGCCGCGGCACTCCGGATCATTCTATTTCTGCTATTTTTGTTGATTCATCATATGATACAGTATACCCGAAATATTCAGCTATTGCGCGCACAGGCGCGTATGAAGTGCCGTCAGTCAGGATTATATCATCGTTTTCTGTAAGCGTAAGAGAAGCGCTGCCTGATGTTATGCTTATTACGCCGTCATTCCATTCGACATCGCATCCAAGCTCTTCCGCGAGAGTGCGTATAGGGAAGTATGTCGTGCCATTATTAAGTATCGGCGTTTTTTCGGGAGCTATATAATTTCCGGATATTTTTACATAGATATCTGTAAAGAATTCCGGCAGTTCCTGTTTTTCGTCACCGTTAACTATTACGCTGTTGCCGTCTATTTCGAATGACGATACCTTATTACTGAAAATCAGCCTGTTCCAATATATGCCGTCCTTTGAGAGGTACAGCGCGCGGCCGTCTGCGCAGTAATATAAGTCACCGTATGAATCTATATAGTCGGGTTTGAAACCGTTGTATAAGACAGGCTCAAACGTTATTCCGTCTGTTGAAAGCTTTATTGTTCCGTTGTCTGTTACAGCAGAAAAGACACCGTAATTCCAGCATGGCAAAGGCTCACGAACAAGATCCCACCATTTAAATTCTGCTGATTTAAAAACAGATCCTGAAGTTTTTACGTAATATACTCCATTTGCACATGAGGCGTCCTGAGGATAGCCGCCGAGAGTTGTTTTTGTTACAAGATTGAAATTCTCATCAAAGAGATACATATCCCTGTAAAGATCAGACGCGTGCGAGTATGAGCCGGCATCGTAGAGAGTAGGGCGCATTATATATCCGCTGCCTGTATATGTTATCGAATACTGGCTTAAGCTTCCGTTTATTGAATTGAACACGCTTTGCGGCAGATCGATCTCGCGCCAGTTCTTGCGGTCGTCACTCATATAAAGCTTGTATTTATCCCATTTGTAATATTCTCTGCCTGTAAAATATCTGTCCTTTAATATCCCGCTTCTTTCTGTTTCATATGTTTCTATCAGCTGAGGATAATCTGAAAGATAAAGATAGTTTTCCATTCCGCCCGGATAATTAGGAGTCAGCACGACGCAGAGCGTATATTTTGAAGTGGTCATAGCAGGTATAGTCATGCACGCCATGTTATCCGATATTCTTGTTTCCTTTGTGCCTTTGCTGTATATCGTGTTGTCAACTATATTGCCCGCTTCATCTTTAAGATAGACTATATTGTTTGATGATGTCGCGAGCCGGTATGTCAGATACCGCTGTTTATAGCCGTTGTTTGTTATTTCTATCTCGTAATTATATATGACGCCGTAATTTGCGATGTTGCAGGCTATATCAGTTGAGTCATCATCTGTTATCTCGCGGTTTGGAATATAGTCAGCTTCCTTGCCGTATGATTTTTCGTAGGTTGATGTGTCAACATGAGATACGTCAAAATAGTAGTAGTTATCTCTATCCTCATCAGCTATATTTTTACCGTATAGCTTGCTCTTTTGCGGGTCATAGTATTTGAGCGAAATCATATCCGATTCAGCGCATTTATCGTATGACCAGAGATCAGCGCGCGGATTCAGATGAGTGTACCAGAAATCAAGCGTGTTGCCATCGGGAGCATAATGATTATATACTGTTACGGGAAGATTTCCCTGCGTATCGCTGTCATCTATCGTATACGTTATTTTAGCCGCGACCTCGTTTGAGCCGTCGGAAATACCCTTATACTGCTTGTCGCGGTAGTATGAACCAAAAGCCGGATCAGACGCCATGCGGCTTCTGTCGCCAAGTGTTCCGGTCGAACGGAAAGCGGCTACATTGACATCGCAAGTACCCTTATCGATCGTAAAATCCGACATGATATTTACAGAACGGCAGAACGGGACTTCGCGGTAGTTTGGAATATAGTCAGAAAGCCACACGGTCTCGCCGGCTGGTATATCCACCGTGACCTCTTCAAAATTTATCGGTTCATATACATTTCCCGAATTTATCTCCTTTATCGGCGCCTGCATATACGTTGCCCAGCAGGTGAAACAGCCCCATTCATCTTCTGTCGCGTATTCAGTGCCGTTCAAGAAAATGTCATGATGCTCCGGCACCTCAAAGCCAAGCCGCTCAATTGTGATCGTGGTGTCAGTCTGCGCCTTGAACATAACGTCAAGCTCGATATCAAAACCGCGGTCCGCGGCGATCCAGCTGTCCGCGCTGCTGTCGGTGCGGTTTAAAAATGACAAAAACATATTATATCTGTCAGGAGTAAGTCCCTCGTTATTCATAATATATTTAGCATACTGGTTTGAATCATCGGCGAGATCTGTCTTTCGTATCTTTTCGTGATTGTTGCAGTAAATATACTTTCCGTCCTGCCCCTGTGTGAATCTTATATCGCATGGCTCAACAGCGTGCGCCGCGATAGGGAGAACGGCAAAAGTCAGTGAAGACGCTAATAAAAATAATTTTAATTTCATAATCTTACCTAATTATCTTTCTATGAAAATAATTGACTTTAGAAAAACACGCAGACCGCATAAAGCGTATGTAAGACGT
>CALXSW010000151.1 GCA_944391255.1 uncultured Clostridia bacterium
AAACGTTGAAATACTGTTAAATCTGTCATAATATATGTTATCATAATTACCGCGTTCGGAATATTTTATTTTATATAAAAACTTATAATCCATTAAAATCACCCGCTTTTAATAAAATATTAATATATTAATATTTTAATTTATTAAAAATACTTAATTTTAATAAATTAAAATACATTTTTATATATTATATATTATTTTTAACAGAAATGCAATATGATTTATCAAATTTTCTTTATTATTTTGAAAAAAGCGGCAAACAATGCGGACATAATAAGATAACTATAAATGCAAAAATATCATATAGGCACAAAAAAGATGGGGCAGCAAAACCTGCGTTTTGCAGCACCCCATCTCTATTACTG
Source organism: uncultured Clostridia bacterium (assembly GCA_944391255.1). Lineage (GTDB taxonomy): Bacteria > Bacillota > Clostridia > UBA1381 > UBA1381 > Ornithomonoglobus. The sequence goes on from CALXSW010000151.1 coordinate 366, forward strand.
TATATATACTAATTCATTTATATATCACTTCATAGCCTTTGCCTTATCAAATTCATCAAGCACGTCCTGTGACGGAGCAGGTGTGAGCAGGCTCACAACTATTATACATACAAGTGAAATTATAAATGCCGGCAGAAGCTCATATACATTGAACGCAGGCGATATATTCGCTATTCCGAATTTCCATACGAATACCATAACACCGCCTGATACCATTCCGGCGAGAACGCCCCACTTATTGACGCGTCTCCAGAACAGCATCATGAGCATTGCAGGTCCGAACGCGGCACCAAATCCCGCCCATGCGAACGATACGATCTTAAACACGCTGCTGTCAGGATCGAGCGCGAGAAACGCCGCTACAACCGATATCATAAGCACTGACACACGCGCAATGATCATTACTGTCTTTTCGCTGATATTCTTACAGAATGTCTCTTTTATTATATTCTGCGATGCTGATGATGCGGCCGCAAGAAGCTGTGAATCAGCTGTTGACATAGTTGCGGCAAGGATTCCGGCAAGGATCACACCGGCAAGCAATGCGGCTATAACTCCATGCTGTGAGATCATATCAGCTATGTAAACTATTATTCTTTCCGGGTCGGCAACTGTTTCAGCGCTGAGTGTTCCGTTCTTTACCATTCCAAGACCGGCAACACCTATAAGAACTGCGATACCCATTGCTATAACCACCCATACGCTCGCAACTCTTCTTGAAAGCTTCAGCTTATTGGCATCTTCGATAGCCATAAATCTCAGAAGTATATGAGGCATACCGAAATATCCGAGACCCCATGCGAGAGTTGAAACGATCTTAAGCGGTCCATATGGTGACGCAGAGTTTGTTTCAGCTATATATGTGGCATCCATTCTGAAATATCCAGGGAGCGTGCTGAGATTCTGACTCATTGTGTCAAATCCTCCGGCGTTTACGACCATATATATAACGACAGCCGCAAGAGCCATTGTCATAATTTCACTCTGCAAAAAGTCAGATGTACTTGCAGCCATAAATCCGCCTATCGTAGTATACGCTACGATAACGACAGCGCATATGAGCATTGCGATAACATAGTCAACACCGAAAAGTGATGAGAACAGCTTTCCGCAAGCCGCAAAGCCTGACGCTGTATACGGAACAAAGAATATTATTATTACAAGCGCCGCTATAACAGCCAGTATATTTGACTTATCCTTAAATCGGTTAGTAAAGAACGCCGGTATCGTTGTAGCATTGTTTATCTGAGAATATTTTCTCACGCGCTTTGAAACGATAAGCCAGTTCAGATACGTTCCCACTGCAAGACCTATCGCTGTCCAGCCAACATCACATATACCTGTAGCATATGCAAGACCAGGCAGACCCATAAGCAGCCAGCTGCTCATGTCCGAAGCTTCCGCGCTCATCGCGGTAACAAATGGACCGAGCTTACGTCCGCCGAGATAAAAATCATCGGCATTCTTGTTCTTCTTTGAGTAGTAGAATCCAATTCCTACCACAAGTATCATGTACACCAGAATGGCGATCAGGATACAAATCTTAGATGAATCCATTTTCTTGTTCTCCTTTTAAATTTTTTCTCATATAGCATATATTTTAACATATATTTAAAATTAACGCAACAAAAAATTTTCATTTTTTTGTTGAAATACACATTTTTTTGTGATATAATACACTCCGATTTATAATATTTATATCAGGAGTATTAAAAATGTACAAATATATTTTTCTTGATCTTGACGGGACGCTTACAGATCCCAAAGAAGGGATCACAAAATGCGTTCAGTACGCGCTTGAAAAAATGGGCATAACCGAAAATGACACATCATCGCTTATGCGGTTTATAGGTCCGCCGCTGATGGTTTCATTTGCGCAGTATTACGGCATGAATGAGCGTGATGCCAGACAGGCTGTCACCTTCTATCGTGAGCGGTTCAGCACGATCGGACTTTTTGAAAACAGAGTTTTTCCGGACACGGAAAAATTTCTTCAAAAACTCGTAGACCATGCGCGTATCCCCGTTCTCGCGACATCAAAGCCGACAGTATACGCTGACAGGATCATCAAAAAATACGGACTTAGATCATATTTTAAAATGATATCCGGTGCGGAGCTTGACGGAACGCGCGATGCGAAAAGCGAGGTTATCGATTACGCTATTGAAAAGCTTAATATAGAGGACAGATCGCGTATCCTCATGGTAGGAGATCGTCACCATGATATAGACGGCGCGAAAAAATGCGGGATACGCTCATGCGGTGTTAGCTTTGGCTATGCGGAGCCGGGCGAGCTTGAAAAGGCGGGCGCGGACTATATCGCAGACAGCTTTGACGAGCTTTATTCTATCATAATGAATGGATGATGCAAAAAAGCAGACAGCCAATTATTACAGCTGTCTGTTTTTTTGCATTGTATTTGTATTTAGTCCGCTTTAACACTGCTACACATAGGCTTCATGGTTTCCACGCTGTCCCATAAAAACGCTTTTACGTACGCGCATTCAGAATAGCCTTCTATATCCGCATCATATGAGGATATAGTCTCCCATTTTACCATTTCGCCATTCTCATTATAACCCGCCACCGCAAGCACGCCATTTTCCACGTTATTTACTGTAACGTGTGTTTTTGTAAGCGTGATAGTAGGTTTTTCCTTGTATTCCGTAGCTTCAAATACATAAGCCTTTCCTGCCTCTGCATTTTTTATCGTATATAAGCCATTGCTGTCAAACTCTGCATATTTGCCGTTCATCATAAACGCGCCGTTATCTTTTTCATAGCCTATCGTTATATCTCCGTCATGAGCTGGGATAACAGTAAACGTATCAGCTTTATTTTCTGACCACTTTATGCTTATTTCAGCGCCGTTTTTGGCTTTTATGCCGCTTATCTCGCCCTTATCCCATACCTCTGGCAGAGCCGGAAGAATGTATATCTCTCCCGTCTGCGACTGCATAAGAAGCTCCATAACAGCGGCTGCCGAGCCGAAGTTTCCATCTATCTGGAACGGCGCGTGAGTGTCAAACAGATTCGCATATGTTCTATGAGCAAGCTGGAATCTGAACAGTTCAAGCGCTTTATCGCCTTCAAGCGTTCTCGCCCAAAGCAGGAATTTATTTGATGTTGACCAGCCTGTAGCGCCATCGCCGCGCTTTTCAAGCACAACCTTTGCGCCCTCAAGCCATTCCGGTGTGTTTCTGTTTATAAGATTTCCGGGATACAGCGCCACAAGATGTGATATATGTCTGTGGTAATCACTGCCGAGAGTTTTTCCGTTCTGATCTCTGTTATATGTTGTTTCCTGTGCCCATTCCTTGATCTGACCATCATCACCCAGCTCCACAGGTGTTTCCATATGATTTCTTATTTCCTTCCACGCTCCGACCTTGTCCTCATCAACGCCAAGCGTTTCAGCCGCCGCTATGACGTAATCATACATTCCGCACACGAGCTGCAAATCATATTTCACGCCTGTCTGCGTAGGGCCCTGCTCAGGCGAACGACCTTCCCATGTTGTATAATAATATCCGTCAGGATATGTTTCTGTATCAGTTGTCGTTTTCTTCATATTAGTATAGATATACTGTGTATAGAAGTTAGCGCATTTTCTCATTATAGGATAAAGCTCGTTTTTAAGCAGCTCTTTATCACCTGATGTCTGATAGAGATCCCATAAGTTGTACATAAGCCATGCTGTGTTTCCCGGCGACTGGATACTCGTGCTGCCTGTCATATCTGTAGTACCCATTATAGCCTGCTTTGTATGCATTATAAACACGTCGTCCTCATCAGCGTTTGAATCTGTAAATACGATCTTTCCGTTTTCATACTTATACGACTTAGGCGTTACCTTGTACATATTCTTCGCTGTTATCCTGCCTGCCGGGATCTGTGATTCAAACCAGCCTATAAGCGCTTTTCCGCTGTCAAGCAGATTTGCGCCGCCTGCAAACCAATAATTCATTTCCATATTTATATTTATACAGTAGCATGAACCCCATATCTCCGACACTGACTGACACCATTTACCCTGCAGGTTCGCCGGCATTGTCGTGCTTCTCGATGATGATATCATCAGATATCTCGCATAATTATAATGAAGCTCCTCAAGATGCTTATCAAGCTCCTTGTATTTATCATTATCATATGAGATCTTAAAATAATCAGTCGTATTGTTTATTGAAAACGGCGTCATAACCTTTCCATATGATGCCTGGAGCTCGTTTGTCGGGATCGAGCAGACCTCATCTTCATCAGTAAGAGAGAATTTTACAGTATCGAACTG
>CALXSW010000152.1 GCA_944391255.1 uncultured Clostridia bacterium
TGATAAAGAGGAGCTTGAAGAGGAGCGCAGATTGTGCTACGTGGCGATAACAAGAGCTAAGGAAAAGCTGTATGTCACAGGCGCTTCAAGCCGCTTCCATTTTGGAAAAAGAATGATGTGTATGAGATCGCGGTTCGCAAATGAGATACCAAAGGAATATGCGCAGGACGTGTCGGACACGGGAGTGAAGATCAAGCATTCTTTGGCTGATATGGGTATAAGAGTGCAAAAGGACACATCAAAAATGCCGAGCTATAAGCCGTATGTGCCGCCGGCTGATCCGGGCAGGTTTAATCAGGGCGACAGAGTGCGCCATAGAAAATTTGGTGATGGAACAGTGCTGTCCGCTCAGCAATTCGGAAAAGATTCAATTCTTGTAATAGATTTTGACACCGCCGGACAAAAGCGTCTTATGGCAGCTTTTGCAAAGCTTGAAAAAATATATTGATTTTGGAGGTATAGGTTATGGCGCTTGACGCTGTTGCAATAAAGGCGCTTGTGGCTGAACTTCAGTGCCTTGTAAACGGAAGAATAGATAAGGTGCATCAGCCAGAACGTGATGAAATAGTTATACATGTGAGGACGTATGAGGATCATTTTAAGCTTGTCGCGTCCGCAAGCTCGGCTCATCCGAGAATACATCTGACATCACACACTAAGAAGAATCCGAAGGTCGCTCCGCTGTTCTGTATGCTTTTGAGAAAGCATATAGGAAGCGGAAAAATAGTGTCTATAGAGCAGATAGGGTTTGAAAGAATAGTCAGAATAGCGATCGAAAGCTATGACGAGCTGGGGGATCTGACTGCTAAATACTTAATAATTGAGATCATGGGAAGATATTCCAATGTAATACTTATAAACAGTGACAACAGAGTAATAGACTCTGTAAAGCATGTAGATGAGAGCATAAGCTCTGTAAGAGAAATTTTGCCGGGCGGTATATATGAAGCGCCGCCGGCGCAGGATAAAACGGATCTGACTGATTTTGATATAAAGTCATCAATAGACCTTTCAAGACCTGTGAAAGCCGACAAGGCGCTTATATCCTCGATCGCCGGTATAAGTCCTATTACGGCGAGAGAGGTCGTATATTCTGTATTCGGTACATCAGATGTGAACGCCGCGCAGATAAACACAAATAAAGCCGCGGAGCTGAAGGTCGCGGTAATAAAGCTGGCGTCAGATGTGCGCGAGGGGAAATTCAGCCCATGCCTTATAACCGATGTGAACAGCGGAAAAATACTTGATTTTTCTGCTATACCTATACGTCAGTACGAATCACTGGCACGGGTTGATCAATATGATAATATGAATGAGCTTGTAGACGAGTTTTACTATAAGCGTGATATGCATGAGAGATTGAGACAGAAAAGCTCCGATCTAACAAAGCTATTGAACAATCATATAGAGCGCGCGGCAAAGAAGATAGTGATACTTGAAAAAACGCTCAAGGACGCTGAAAACAAGGATAAGTTCAAAATATACGGCGATCTTCTCACAGCGAATATATACCGTATAGAGGACGGAATGAAAACGATCGAGGTGGAAAACTATTATGAGGACTCAGGTCCTCTTGTGAAAATAACACTTGATCCGTCGCTTTCACCGTCACAGAATGCGCAGAGGTATTATAAGAAATATAATAAGGCAAAAACGGCCTTGACGGAGGCGTCAAAGCAGCTTTCGGCGAGCAGAGATGATCTTGCGTACCTTGAGAGCACCCTGTCTATGGTAGAGCATTCAGAAAGCGTTGAGGATATAAACGCCATAAGAAGCGAGCTTGCAGATCAGGGTTATATTTCAAGAAGACTTAAAACGCAGAAAAAGAAGCCGACAGCGTCAAAACCGATGCATTTTGTTTCAAGCGATGGTTTTGATATATATGTAGGCAGAAACAACACTCAAAATGACTATCTGACAATGAAGTTTGCGAACACGTCTGACTGGTGGTTCCACACAAAGGATATACACGGCTCGCATACGATAATAAAACTTGGCATAGACAAGGACGTTCCGCGCCAGACTATAATAGAAGCCGCGCAGCTTGCGGCGTATTTCTCGCAGGCACGCGAATCCTCACAGGTGCCGGTCGACTATACGGTCATAAAAAATGTAAAGAAACCGAACGGAGCAAAGCCGGGAATGGTCATATATGAAGGATACAACACAGTTTATGTACAGCCTAAGCTCCTTGAGGAATGACAGGTGGATAATGGATAACATATTAGAAAGATGCACGCTCTGCCCGCGCAGATGCGGCGCAGACAGACTAAACGGAAAATATGGCTTTTGCGGCGCCGGCAGTGAAGTGAGAATTGCCGGCGCTTCACTTCATATGTGGGAAGAGCCGTGTATAAGCGGTAAAGAGGGGTCAGGAACTGTATTTTTTTCAAACTGCACGCTTAAATGCGTATTCTGTCAGAATTATGATGTAAGCACGAATTCTCTCGGATATAATGTGTCAGTAGACGAGCTATCACAAGCGTTTCTTGATCTTCAGGGAAAGAAAGCAAATAATATAAATCTCGTGACTCCTACTCACTATGTGCCGCAGATCATTGAGGCTATAGAGACAGCAAGGGAAAAAGGTCTTGTGATACCTATAGTTTATAATACGAGCGGATATGAAAATGTGGAGACTATAAAAATGCTTGATGGATATATAGACATATATATGCCGGATCTTAAATATTACGATAATAAATTTGCCGCTAAATTTTCAGGGGCTGCTGACTATTCTGATGTGGCGATGGCCGCGATCGACGCGATGTACAGGCAAGTTGGAAAGCCTGTGTTTGACAGCAGGGGGATGATGAAACGCGGAGTCCTTATCCGTCATCTGATGCTGCCTGGACTTTTGCGTGATAGTATACATATAATAGACTATATTTCAAAAACATATGGAAATAACGTATATTTCAGCCTTATGAGCCAGTATACGCCGCTTAGGCATATAGAAGGATCAGAGGCGCTCAATCATAAGCTTGATTTTAAATATTACAATTTTGCTGTTGACAGATGTATTGAAAATGGACTTGAGAACGTTTATGTTCAGAATGAAGAGGCGGCGAGTGAAAGCTTTATCCCACAATTCTATGGAAATAAAATGTAATATTTGTAAACGTTTTTAATAAATTTGTAATATTTGTATTGACTTTTTAAAATCGTTATGCTATTATGTTAGTATAGATAGACTGAGGTATTTTGCGATGTATTATTATATTAAAGGTAAGCTGGCGTATAAGGGCGATAATTATATCGTTGTAGATGCCGGCGGCGTAGGGTATATGATCTTTACGTCACTTCACAACATAGAGGAATCCGGCGCGATCGGATCACAGATCACGGTATATACATATCTTGCGGTCAAAGAAGATGCTCTTGATCTGTATGGATTTTTGACAGTGGAAGAAAAAGAGATGTTCATGCGTCTTTTATCTGTGTCCGGAGTTGGACCAAAGGCGGCTTTGGCTGTTTTGTCCTCGTTAACTATTTCAAAGCTTGTCACGGCGATCATTACAGGCGATGCGAAGTCTATAATGAAGGCGCAGGGCGTGGGAATGAAAGTGGCTCAGAGGATAATTCTTGATCTTAAAGACAAAGTCAGCACTGAATTTCTTGATGATATTGCTGATGATGAAAATATAGATCTGACTCCTGTGACAGATAATAAGGCGGAGGCGTTAAGCGCTCTTGTGGTATTGGGTTACAGCTCTCATGACGCGCAGCAGGCTCTTGGCAGACTGCCGGCTGATCTTTCAACTGAGGAGCTTATAAAAAAAGCTCTTGTCAATTTAATGTAACGGAGGAACAGAATGTTTGATGAAGATGAACGTCTTGTGAGCGGAGGGTTCATAAGCGAGGATGTTGATATCGAGTATGGATTAAGACCTCACAGACTTGAGGAATATATCGGTCAGAAAAAAGCCAAGGAAAATCTTGAAATATATATTGAAGCTGCAAAGGCGCGAAAGGAAGCGCTTGACCATGTTTTGCTCTATGGCCCGCCTGGTTTGGGAAAAACGACGCTTGCGGGGATCATAGCAAATGAGATGGGCGTAAATATAAGAATAACGAGTGGACCGGCGATAGAAAAGGCGGGAGATCTTGCCGCGATACTGACTAATCTGTCGGAGCACGATATTTTATTCATTGATGAGATACACCGTATGTCGAGGACTGTCGAGGAAATATTGTATCCGGCAATGGAGGACTATGCTCTTGATATAATCATAGGAAAAGGACCGTCAGCAAAATCTATCAGGATAGATCTGCCTAAATTTACGCTTATAGGCGCTACTACAAGAGCAGGACTTCTTTCAGCTCCTCTGCGTGACAGATTCGGCGTTATAAGCCGTCTTGAGCTGTATTCTGTTGAGGAATTGACAGAAATAGTAAAAAGAAGCGCCGGACTGCTTGAGGTCGCTATAGATAACGATGGCGCGGCTGAGATAGCCTCACGCTCGCGCGGAACGCCAAGACTTGCAAACCGTTTCTTAAAACGAGTGCGTGATTTTGCTCAGGTCAAGGCGAATGGGGTTATCACATATGAGGTCGCATCTATGGCGCTTGAGCGCATGGAGGTAGATGAGCTGGGTCTTGATAATATAGACAGCAGAATGATACTTGCCATGATAGAAAATTTCGGCGGAGGTCCTGTGGGGCTTGACACGCTTGCGGCTACGATAGGCGAGGAATCAAACACGATAGAGGATGTATATGAACCGTATCTTTTGCAGCTCGGTTTCATATCAAGGACGCCGCGCGGCAGAATCGCGACAAAGCTCGCTTATGAGCATTTCAATATACCGTTCGGCGAATGAACATGAGAAGGACGAAGGGAGCATTTAGAGTTGAATTTTCTGAAAAAAGCGGCAATGTGCGCCGCCGCGTCGGCAGTTATTGCAGGCTCGGCGTTTAGTATGGCGCAGGCTGCCGGAATCCAGATATTTTATGATGGAGCTATGCATATATACAACGGAAGCGTGTATTCTTTATATGTAAATAACAATAAGATATATTCGCCTATGGAACCTATTATCTTTAATAATCACGCGTTAGTGCCGGTTCGAGAGATCTTTGAGGCATGCGGTGCCACGGTCGATTATTCAGGCGAGGACAGACGCGTTGAAATAAAATATAATGATATGTATATACGCATGTACATAAATGACAACACCGCGTATATAAACGGCGAAAAAGTGCTTATACCTGATAATATAGTTCCAAAGCTTATAAATAAGCCTGGCGAAGTTACAAAGACAATGGTGCCTGTGAGATTTATAAGTGAAAGCGTAGGAATGGATGTAGAGTTTGACGGTGAAGAGGGAAGTATACGCATAACTACTCCTGACGCGCCTGTTGAAAATGAAACGGTGCAGGAAACAGTGCCCGCTCCGACAGAGCCTCCGGCTGAGATCGTACAGCCGACAGAGGAACCGGTATATACTGTTCCGGAAACGTCAGCTCAGCAGATGACAGATGTGCGATGCGAAACAGTTTCGGCAAATCAGATAAATATAATCGTTTCGTTTGACGGCGACGTGAGCGGAAAAGTATCGAATTTTACGCTTACCGATCCTGAGAGAGTGGTGGTCGATATCAGCGGCGTTATGCCTGTGCTTGGCGCTCAGACGTATGAAACAGGTGTCAGCTCGATACCGTCGGTAAGAATAGGATATGATGAAGAACGGTCGAGGATCGTTGCTGATATATCAAGCAGTCTTATTGGTTATACTGTTTCTGAAAACGGAAGTCAGATCGTCATAGGCGTAAGCGCATCAGAATATATCGCGCCTGTCACTCCGGAGGTAAGCGTTCCGGAATACAGCGCGCCTACTGATGTAGTTGTTGGTTCGGGAAGTATATTGAATACTGTAACAGCACAGTATCTTTCAGGGCTGAAACAGGCGAGCGAGGCTGATAAGAATAAAACGATAATGCTTGATGCCGGACATGGCGGTACAGATCCGGGCGCTATAGGCAGCATAAACGGTAAAAATGTAAACGAAAAAGATCTTACGCTTGCTATAACATATAAGGTGAAGCAGATACTTGATGAAAATGGTTACAAGACGAGTATGACACGCTTGGGCGACACGCTGCCGTCTTTGAGCGACAGACCGGCTCAGGCGAACGCGGAAAACTGCGCTTTATATGTCAGCATACATATAAACGCTGCCGATGCTGAATCTGCTCACGGAACAGAGGTATATTATTCGGAGGAGAACAACGGAACGGCTTACGGAGTTAATTCCGAATATTTTGCCGGAAATGTCCTAAATGGTATGCTCGCATATATGGGATCGTATAACAGAGGTGTAAAGATGGCGAACTGGGCTGTTATAAGACGTTCAAATATGCCGGCTGTGCTTCTTGAGGTAGGTTTTATCTCAAATCAGGAGGAGCTTGCAAAAATGCTCGATGATGATTATCTGAACAGAACGGCAAGGGGTATAGCAGAGGGTATCGTAAACACGATATCGCTTGTAAATGTGCCGTAAATCCAACGCTGCGTGGCTGCTGCAAAGCTTGTTTAGTTTTGCTGCAGCCTCGTTCTTTTTAGGAGGAAATATGTACAGAGTTAAGGAAGCTATAATAGTAGAGGGGAATTATGACAAGATAAAGCTGTCAGGCTTTATAGACGGTGTGATCATGACAACGCATGGTTTTGCTGTGTATCGTAATGATGATTTTATAAAAACAATGCAGCGGCTCGCTGATGAAACGGGGATAGTTATACTTACAGACTCAGATTCTGCGGGACTTAGAATAAGAAATTATATTAAGCAGAAGATAGATGACAGCAAGGTCAAGCACGCGTATGTTCCTGATATAAAAGGCGTGGAGAAGCGCAAGAGCAAAGCGTCGGCAGAGGGACTGCTCGGCGTAGAGGGAATGAGCGAGGAAGTTATAATAAAAGCTTTAAAAGACGCGGGCTGCACGATAAATGATAAAGCGCCAAAATGCGGCGAAGGCGATGCTATAACAAAGGCGGATCTTTATGAGCTTGGACTTTCGGGCGGCGCAAATTCAAGGTCGCTGAGGGAATATTTATCAAGAGAGATCGGCGTTCCGGCTAAGCTTTCATCAAATATGCTCCTTGATGTTCTAAACAGGATCACAACAAAAGAGGAAATAATTGAGATTTTAAGAAAAAAAGATGATGTGTAATTTCTACAATTATTTGATGAAAAAATTATGTATAAATATATTAAAAAATTATGTTTTTTTCTTGACGAATTAGTGAAAATGTGATATACTATTTAATATAATTTGTAAGAACAGAAAGAAGGTAGTTTTAGTGAAAATTAAAAAATTTTCAGCTTTATTAATGGTAGGCGCTCTTGCGGCTACAACACTTTTATCCGGCTGTAACGGCGACACGGTAACAGAGCAGAGTTCAGAGAACAGCAGCTCGGATAAGACATATAAGATCGGCTTATGTCAGCTTGTTCAGCATGACGCGCTTGATGCGGCAACAGAGGGATTCCAGGACGCTGTAAAGGCAGAGCTTGGCGATAATGTTGACCTTGATCTGCAGAATGCTGCAAATGAGTCTGCTACATGCGCGACTATTGTAAATCAGTTCGTTGCAAACGGCGTTGATCTTATTTTTGCAAATGCGACACCATCACTTCAGGCAGCTGCTGCCGCTACGGACAGTATTCCGATAGTCGGAACATCTATCACAGATTATGCTACAGCGCTCGATATAGATAACTGGACAGGCACAACAGGTAGAAATATTACAGGTACAGCAGACCTTGCGCCTTTGGCAGAACAGGCTGCAATGTTCAAGGAGCTTCTTCCGGATGCAAAGAACATAGGACTTTTATACTGCTCAAGCGAGGCTAACTCTAAGTATCAGGTAGATGTGGTCACAACAGAGCTTGAGGCACTTGGTTATACATGCACACCATATGCTTTTGATGATTCAAATGACGTAGCGGCTGTTACAACAACAGCGTGCTCGGAAA
>CALXSW010000153.1 GCA_944391255.1 uncultured Clostridia bacterium
CATTGTATTGACGCAGCATACTCAATAAAGTCATTTTTTCGATCTCATTCCGGCATACAATCTTCTTTATACTCTTATCAATACAATAAAAATTAGGATATAAAAGCTCCGCATGACGATATTTTAATATCGTATTTTCAGCAGGTCCATCGCTGTAAATTTTATCAAAATCAAGCTTGGAAAAAGCATCTATGCCTTTCAGACGTTCCGAACCTCTTCCCGCCTGACTGAATTCTGAAAACTCGGTTTGCGGATCCTGTATCAATCTGTTCATATCAAATACAAAAAACACAGGAACCGGCACATTTGCATTTTCGTCATTACAATATCTTATAGCAGGATGTTTATATCCCTCATTATAATACTGCGTGGGTGTTTTCGGTCTGAAATAAAAACGCACATAGGAAGATGCCACGCCGTCAGTCATATTGATCACTTTAATACTTGCATTGTCATTATTCATCAGTTTCTTATCATTTGCTCTTATTCTGCTATACAGTATCCCTGAAGATAGGATCTGCACCGCATTGGTTACATCAGTGAAATGGTATGCGTAATAAGGCCACCAATTCACACAGCTTATTAATGAATTCTTTTCTATGATCTCTCTGAATATCATATTAAAACTCCTTTAGTGCAAATGCCCGACCCAATCCGGAATTTATTTGAAATCCCCATTCTTTTTTTTCATTATGTTTATTATTTATTATTGCTATACGACTTATATAGCCTAATTTCAGCAAAAGATAATAAAACATATTTTCATCATCATTTTCTGATTCTTTAAAAATTTCATTTTTTCTAATATTGTCCCATATTTCATATGATCTATCATATTCCACAATAACCTGTTGCGACCCGAATGATAAATACAGATTATCAGTATAGTATGCCTCTGCTGTACCATTTTTATAATTAAATTCAATAGGAACTATTTTTGACTGAAATTTTATATCATCTATAACGCCTCTGAAAGACATATCTTTTGCATTGCTTCTAAGCCAACGCGTCATCTCACTCTGAACTTTATGCTCCGGAATTGTTTCCTTCCCGATACCTGTATATATATACACATCAATATTTAAGTTTGAAAGATATTTTTCCATTATAGGTTTTACATCTTCCCAATTCAGTTCACCGTTGCCACAACCCAATTTAGGAAATGCTATTGACTGAATATCTTTGTCCGCATATTTTTTTACGAATGCATCAAGTCCATTTTCTATATATTCCAACTTTGATGGATTTCTCCAATGCTCTTTAGTTGGAAATAAAAGTATCCAGTGGTCAGGAGCATAATACAGCATAAGCCTTCCCGTTGTAAGTTGTTTCATTTCGCATATTTTTTTATATCTGTTAAACATCTCCGGATATCTTTTTTTAAAATCCAAAGCTAAGCCCTTTCCCATAACCCCCACTGTGTTTACAGGATTTACAATGGTCTGCGCAGGTGTTGAAAATATATCCCCTTCTATGTATTTTATCATAGAAACACTCCATTCTATAACAATTATATTTTTCTATATAACGTCTTATTATAAATTAGTAAAAGAATAATTATCTTCTTTATTATATCATATCCTGATTTAAACCGCAATAACCATATAATATTTTATTCTGCTATTAATTCTCTCACTGCAGCAGCTCATCGAGCTTGTCGAAGACGAAATCCACGCTTTTCTTTCTGACGCTCTGCCTGCCGATATTCCCAAAATGTAACATATACGTTGTCAATCTGCCGTTTATATAAAATCCAAAGCACACCGTGCCTACAGGCTTTTCATCTGTTCCGCCGTCAGGTCCGGCTATGCCTGAGATCCCGACTCCGACCTCTGAACCGTTTAAATCAGCCGCGCCCTTCGCCATCTCTCCGGCTACGATCTCGCTTACCGCTCCGTATTTTTCAAGGCTTTTTGGCGAAACTGCGGCATATTTCACCTTTGCCTCATTTGCGTACGTTATAAATGACACGTTTAAAACAGATGACGCCATAGGCACATTTACCAGTCTTGCGGCTGCCATTCCGGCTGTGCATGACTCTGCAAACGTTATATGAAGTCCTCTTTCTATGAGCCGCTTTACAACTCTTTCCTCTGTTGATATATTATCCATCTTGATTTCCTCCAAAAAAGTCATAACAACAAAACCGGTATGACTTTCGTCATACCGATTTTGCCGTTTATTATTATAGAAGTTAAGAAAGTATTTAACAGTTTGATGCGGCTATTATCTTATTGGCTACATCCATTGGAGCCCTTTCGTATCTTACGAATTCAAATGTGAATGTACCTCTTCCGCCGCTCATAGCTCTAAGGTCTGTTGCATATTTATGCATTTCTGACATTGGAACTTCTGCTTCAACAAGGTTTAATCCTTCTTTATCACTTTCTCCCATGCCCATTATACGACCACGGCGCTTATTGATATCACCTATGATATCGCCCATGATGCTTTCCGGTATATAGCTCTTCAAATAACCTATCGGTTCAAGTATTACAGGTCCTGCCTGCTTCATACCTTCCTTATATGCTATTGAAGCCGCTGTCTTGAATGCCATTTCCGATGAGTCTACAGGATGGTATGAACCGTCAAGCAATGTTGCTTTCAGATTTACTACAGGATATCCTGCAAGTACACCCTTCTGTATGCTTTCCTGCAATCCTTTTTCAATTGCCGGGAAATAGTTTTTCGGAACTGAGCCTCCTACTACCTTTTCTTCAAACATCATTTCTTCTGTAAGCCCCGGAGCAAATTCAATCTTAACATGACCATACTGACCATGACCGCCTGACTGTTTCTTATGTTTTCCTTCTACAGTTGCTGTCTTTGTTATAGTCTCTCTGTATGGTGTTATTGGCTCCTCAAGAATAACTGAAACGCCATATTTTGATTTCAGCTTGCTCACAATTACATCTATATGCTGTTCTCCCTGACCATTTATAAGTGTCTGTTTTGTTTCAGCATTATTTGTAACTGTAAATGTAGGATCTTCATCCATGAGCTTTGTTAATCCCGATACTATCTTTTCTTCATCGCCTTTAGACTCAGGCAATACAGCCATTGAAAGTACCGGTGCCGGAAATTCTATACCGGTCAAAACTATATTCTTATTCTTATCACATAACGTGTCGCCTGTTTTTGTATATTCAAGCTTTGTCACGCATCCGATATCGCCTGCTTTTATAGATTTTGCTTCTGTCTGTTTCTTTCCGCAGAGCGAATATACCTTGCCGATCCTTTCGCTTTCCCCCCGGTTCGGATTGTAATATGTAGAATCAGATTTGACCTCACCGGAATAAACTCTGAATATAGACATTTTACCTACATATGGGTCTGCGATCGTTTTAAATACAACAGCTGCTGTTGTTTCTTCTGCCGACTGAACAAGTTCTATCGGTTCAGCTGTTTCAGTGTCTCTTCCTATCTCTTCGATCTCGCTTGGTGCTGGCAGGTATTTTCCTATTCCGTCCATCAAGCTTCTTACACCTATGTTATCCTGACCGCTTCCGCAATATACAGGGTATATGCTTCCGTCTTTTACGCCTTTTCGTATTGCCTGCTTGATCTCGTCAAACGTAAATTCTTCGCCATTGAAGTATTTTACCATGAGCTCGTCATCTGTATCGGCAATTGCCTCCATTATCATCTCTCTTAAAGGCGCCACTGTTTCTTCCATTCCCTCCGGAACAGGGATATCAACTCTTTCTGTACCCTCGTATCTGCGAGCTGTCATATCTATAATATCAACGAATCCCTTGAACTCGTCACCCTCTCTTATAGGATAAACAAATGGGGTAACTGCTTTGCCGAATACGGCTTTCATTTCTTCAAGAGTATTCTCGTAATTTGCGCGGTTATCATCAATTTTATTTACAAAGAACATTATAGGTATATTCTTTGTCTTAGCATACTTGAAAACCTGTTCTGTTCCTACTGAAACTCCGCTTCGTCCGCTTAGGACTATAAGAGCCGAGTCTGCGGCGCGAACGCCTGCTTTAACATCGCCTGCAAAATCAAAATATCCAGGCGTATCTATAATATTTAACTTATACTCCTTCCAATTTACAGGAGCTATAGCAGTGTTTATTGAAAACTGACGTTTTACCTCTTCAGGATCGTAATCAGTTACCGTTGTTCCGTCGGCTACCTTGCCCATACGCTTTACGGCACCCGCGTTGAACAACATAGCCTCTGTTAAAATGGTCTTTCCACACTTTCCATGCCCCATTACGGCGATGTTTCTTATATTGTCCATACTTTCTTTCCTCCTCGTTTGTGAACTTCTATATTTCTATTATATATATACCACAACAAACGAC
>CALXSW010000154.1 GCA_944391255.1 uncultured Clostridia bacterium
ACATCGGGAGCTGTGTCAGCAAGCTTTATCCATGCCGAAACCTCAAATCCGCTGAGATCAGGAGTCAGTGAAGTTATGTCGTATTGTATACCTGTCCAGTCCTGTGTTCTGCCGCTCACAAGAGCGCAGTAGCTGCCGCTGTGCGGAGCGATGTCAGATACAGAGCAGCTTGCCGACCTGTTTTCAAACGGTTCAAGCACGCCGTCTTCAAAGCCGTTGTTATTTATTAGGTTCACAGGCGGCACTATTTTTTCGCCCGGCTCGAATGCGGCTCCGCAGAATGAGCCCTTTGATCCTTTTACATACGCGTAATAGACCTTTCCTGCCTCCACGTTGACGCTGAGCGAGCATGCCCATCCCGATTCCTCGCCTGTCGTCTGGTCAAGATATATCGGCGACGAGCCGCCGCCCTCGGCTATATAAAAGGTTTTCACAGTGTTAAGATTTACGACGTATGCCGTGAAAACACCGTCTTCGGGCGCTGTAAATTTCAGTCTTGGACCTAGCGCTCCCTTTTCAGATGACGACCAGCTTCCGTTTTCACTGGTGTGACTTAGATAATATGTAAATACAGTGTTATTTATATTTGCGTATGTGCTGCCGTGTTTATCAGGCGTCCAGCCGATCGTAAGATTCCCGTCAGCGTCAAGAGCGTCACCCTTCACCTGTGTTATATCCGCTTCAGACGCGCTCCAGATAATATTGTCCGCCGCTTCTGTTCTGTCATTATTTACAGCTGAAGCGGAGGGGATAATAAAGGACAGCAGTGATAAGCATATAAAAATGCTCATTAATGATCGTATATTCTTTTTCATAGAACACCTCTTTTTTTATGACGTACTGCTTAAAACTCATTAAGCTTTGAAGTAGTCTTTCTTAACTGTGTATTATTAACCGAATACCGTGATGTTATGATAAATTTTATCATAATTATAGCTCTGATAACAGTATAAATTACGAAAAAACTGTTTTGTCGGAATAAGTTTATAATTTACTTAATAAATTTCTTTATAAACATTTGGGTCAGAAGTAAAGCATAATTTTGTCCTATAGATTTTGTAATTTTAATGATTTACAGAATGTAAAAATAGTCTTATAATTTATTATAAACAATGTACTATAATATTGTGAGTAAAGTATTGTGTAGGCTCAATATATGAATGTTGCTATACATGAATATAACAGTTTTTCTGCCTTTTTGCTTTATGCAAAATTCGAATATTTGTGATATATTGTATAAATATTGACATTAGATAAATTTAGTGATATAATTTTTTTATTGGCAATATATTTTTAATAGAATATATTTGTTGATCGCAATGATAAGAGTTGCTTTCAAAAATTATAGTGCAATGTGCTTAAAAAGAATCATACAGAAAAGCATGTGAGCGCGGTAGATCGGCGTGATGGACCGTCGTTCGTGAGAAATTACAAAATAATGATAGTCAAGGAGAGAAAAAATGGCTGATAAGTATTTGGACGAATCGTTACCGATCGAGGAGAGAGTAGAAGATCTGCTTTCAAAAATGACAATAGAAGAAAAGGCGGCTCAGATGCTGCATGACGCAAAGGGGGTAAAGCGTCTTGGGATCCATCCATACAACTGGTGGAACGAAACACTGCACGGCGTAGCGCGCGCAGGCACGGCGACAGTTTTTCCGCAGTGTATAGGATTGGGCGCGACGTTTAACACGGAGCTTGTGCATGAGATAGCGGATATATGCTCTACAGAGGGCAGAGCAAAGCATAAGGAAAGCGCCGCTCATGGTGACTTTGATATATATAAGGGACTTACTTTCTGGACACCGAATGTAAATATTTTCAGAGATCCGAGATGGGGAAGGGGACATGAAACATACGGCGAGGATCCATATCTTACAACGAAGATGGGACTTGCATTTACAGACGGTTTGCAGGGACATGGCAAGCACCTTAAGAGCGCGGCATGCGCAAAGCATTTTGCAGTACACAGCGGCCCGGAGGAGCTGCGTCATGAGTTCAACGCTGTGGCGAGCGAGAAGGATATGCGCGAAACATATCTTCCGGCATTTGAGGCTCTCGTAAAAGAGGGAAATGTCGAGTCTGTAATGGGCGCGTATAACAGAACGAACGGAGAACCATGCTGCGGAAGCAAGACGCTGCTTTCAGATATACTCCGCGATGAGTGGGGATTTAAAGGTCATGTGGTTTCAGACTGCTGGGCTATAAGAGATTTTCATG
This sequence comes from uncultured Clostridia bacterium, assembly GCA_944391255.1. Lineage (GTDB taxonomy): Bacteria > Bacillota > Clostridia > UBA1381 > UBA1381 > Ornithomonoglobus. Next base: position 2,221 of record CALXSW010000154.1, read on the forward strand.
AAGAGCATAAGGTCACAAAAACACCGGAGGAATCGGTCGCTCTCGCGCTTAAAAACGGATGTGATCTAAACTGCGGCTGTACATACGAATATCTTCTTAAGGCATACCGCAAGAAGATGATAACAGAAGAAGATATAGATAAGGCTATGCGCCGCCTGTTGACGACATGGTTTAAGCTTGGATTCTTTGATAAGGAAACAGAATACGATAATATTCCATACAGTGTTGTAGCGTGCAGGGAGCATCGTGAAAAGGCTATGGAAGCGGCAAGACAGAGTCTTGTGCTTCTTAAAAATGACGGAATACTTCCTTTGGGAAATGATATAAAGACTATAGGAGTTATAGGACCTAACGCTGACAGCCGTGAGGCACTCGTAGGAAATTATAACGGAACTCCGAAAAAATATATAACAGTTCTTGAGGGCATAGAGGAAGAGGCAGAAAAGCGCGGTATAAACGTGCTTTACAGCGTAGGCTCACATCTCTGGAAGACGAGAACGTCTGTGCTGGCGCGCGAGTATGATTTTGACAGCGAGGCTATGACTGTGGCGGAGCATTCAGATGTAGTTGTTATGTGTATGGGACTTGACGCCACTATTGAGGGCGAACAGGGCGATGCCGGAAACGAGTTTGGTTCAGGAGATAAGAGAGATCTTCAGTATCCTTCTATTCAAAGACACGTTCTTGAAAAGGTAATTTCAACAGGAAAGAGAGTTATACTCGTGTCAATGACAGGAAGTGCTATGGATATGAGATATGCTGATGAGAATTGCAGCGCCATAGTTCAGGCGTGGTATCCGGGCGGTGAAGGCGGTCTTGCGGTGGCAGAATTGCTTTTCGGCGAGTATTCTCCATCTGGAAAGCTGCCTGTCACATTCTACAGAAGCACAGATGATCTTCCGGAATTCACGGATTATTCGATGAAGAACAGAACATATCGTTACTATGAGGGTGTGCCGATGTATCCGTTTGGTTTCGGACTTTCATATACAAAGTTTGAATATGAGGCAGTGTCGAGAGAAGAACTGTCAGACTGCTTTAAGATAAAGATCCGAGTAAAGAATGTTGGCGAAAGAGACGGTATTGAAAAGGTCCAGCTTTATGCCGAGCCGATAGACTGCGGATTTGAGGTGCCGAGATGGGAACTCAGAGGCTTTGAGTCTGTAACGCTTAAAGCGGGAGAGGAAAAGGAGATCGAATTTAAGGTCGATAAAAAAGACCTGATGCTTATAAATGAAAATGGTGAAAAGGTTGAGCATATGAACGGATTCCGGTTCTATGTAGGAGGAGGTCAGCCGGATGAGCGCACAGCTGAGCTAACAGGTATGAGAGCTTTAGTTATGTGAACAGGCTGACAGATCGATTATATAAGATCATTCAGGTGCGGTGGCTGATGTTGCCGCCGCGCCTTTTTTGGATAGTTGACGAATTGCATTTTTCTTGTGATCAGGGCTGTTTATATTAGGAGGAAAAATGATGTTTAAAATACTGTTTGCGGATGATGAACCGGACGTAACAGAAGGACTCAGACTTATAGTTGATTGGGAAAGCATAGGAATAGAAGTAGTAGGTGTAGCGTTAGACGGAAATGACGCTTTGCAGAAAATAAGAAAGCTAAAACCCGATATCGTTATAGCAGATGTGCATATGCCGGGTGTTGGCGGTCTGCAATTGCTTAAGGAATTTTCAGAGGAGGCAGACCCGCCGAGATTTATAATGTTTACAGGCTATGGACAGATGGATTATATCCGTACCGCTATGCGTTATGGCGCTGCCGGATACATAATGAAACCGCTTGATCCGATAGAGATAAAGGAAACAGTGGAGGATGTCTGTCAGAAGATATCTATGAAGCGCGCTCAGGATGAGGAATATGATGAAACGCTGAAATATGTCTATCAGGAGGTTTTTCAGAAGCTTTTAAATGGTGTGGCTGACGGTGAGCTGTACACGAGAGCGAGTTTCTTAATTAAAGGCAGCGGCGATATACTGTCGGAAAAGGACAAGCTTGGTTTTTGGCTGTTCCGTTTGGGGCATCTGTCGGAATCAGAAAGAAATGAGCTTAATAGCGCTATAAGAGCAAGACTGCCTCATGCCGGTATATGCGTGTTTAGTATTGGAACGAGAAATATGATAATGATAAACGTTGATGAGTACAATGAGCAGGCAAATGCAATAGCAGATCAGATAAGGAAATATTCAGTCGGAGCATATACTGAACAGCTGTATGGAATAGGCGGACTGGTGTCGGTATATAATAACGCGCTTAGGAATTACAGACATTTGAGAAACGGAGCGGTCGTAAGCGAAACAGCGGCAGATCAGGCGAACGCTATGGATGCGGAAAAAATACTAAAGCTGATATCTGATGGAAAAAATGACGAGGCACTTATACAGGTAAGAGCTGATATAACGAGAATGCGTGAAAAGAGAGTTTCTCAGGAATATGTATACGGATATGCTGTATCGCTTATTATGCTGATAAACAGATACGCGAGCGCGGACGGTATAAACCTTGAAAATTCCTTTGATAACGCGATGGCGGCGTTAAGTAATACGTTTGATTATGACACATTGACAGATCTGTGTGTGGAATACGCTAAGGAATTCATAGACGCGTCTTCATCAGTATGGAAGATGAGCGCGGCTGCAATTTCAAATTATGTGGTCAGATATATAAAGGATAATTATAACAAGAATATAAAGCTCAGCGATATTTCAAACAATATGCATGTCGGTGTTGGCATAATAAGTAAAGCCATAAAGCAGGGGACCGGCATGAAATTCAATGATTATCTCAATTATGTGAGAATACAAAAGGCGAAGCAGCTTTTGGCAAATACATCGACAAAGATTACAACGATCGCGTCAGATGTCGGTTACAGCGACTACTATTATTTCACAAATAAATTCAAGGAGATGGAAGGAGAGCTTCCGTCTG
>CALXSW010000155.1 GCA_944391255.1 uncultured Clostridia bacterium
AAACTCGGGTTATATCACAATATAATCTACTTGTAAATAGATTTTTGTTGAAATTTATTATATATTGTATTATTTTTTGTTCATTTATTGTAAAAAAACTACACATACAATTATTTTTTTTGAAAAATAATTTTTCCATACAGCAATACTAATGCGAGACTCTCACTCAGTGCTGCTGTTTATGTAAAAAAAATGAGATCTGTTCTTCCAGATCCCATTTTTACACCGCGTAAAACCATATCACGCCTTTAAGCGCCATAGCCTTGCCCGCGTTTCGTCTTTATGCTCTTTTTACAATAATTCGTATCAGCTGCCGAGTGATTCTTTCATCCAATCTGTTTCAGGCATCCACGAGCGGTCGCTGTACTCCGCTCCTGCCACTGTTTCAAGATTTGAAACGTCTATATTTCCGCCCGATACCATATCCTGTGTAACTATATATGTAGGTATCTCAAGGCGATCGCTTGATTCGCCTGTCATAGGATCAATTATCTTATCATATTCGTCAGCCAATTCAAGCGATAACACACGCATTCCAAATTCACCGTTATAATACCAGTTCGCCGTGGCGCATGCTTTCCACACTGAATCGGTCTGCGCCATTTTTTCTATATCTGCGTTACATATATCGGCGCTTACCATAGGTATATCATATCCGTTCTCTGTCAGAGCCTTGTACACTCCGTTTGCATAGAGATCATAGCAGCACCATATAGCGTCGATCTCGCCATCTCCATACTTTGCAATAGTGGCAGCTGTGACTTCCGCCATAGACGATTCAGCATCAGCAAAATCTGCCGGTCCTATTGTTTCAACCGTTTTTATAAGACCATTATTTTCATATTCTTCATATCCTGCCTGACGGCGGTCAAACGGCGCGAGGAATCCGGGTCCAACCCATACCTTAAGAATATTTACAGGCTCGCCTGCGGCTGTTTTTTCAGCATACAGGTCGTTGCATATATAATCAAGCAGCTGCTTTGAAAGCTGCGCGTCCTGCTGAAAATACTGCGTTACTCCGTCTATCTTCTGTTCCTGTCCGTTTTCATCGTAAAACTGCGTATCAAATGTTACAAGCTTAAGATCCGGGTACTGTTCTTTTATATCCGACAAAAATGTGTACGCGTAATCCTGTCCGCCATGACTCAAAAGCAAACCGTCATACCCCTCCGCCGCGCACTGCTCGACTGTTTCGCGCCACTTTTCATCAGAGCCGTCACAGAAAAATGCCTCGTTCTCCATGCCGAGACCTTCTGCTGTTTTCTCTGCCGATTCAGACCACATCTGGAAAATATCCGATTCCTGCATCTGCATTATATACGCAACCTTTTTACCCTCAACAGGTGACGCCGCAGATTTTGTTTCTTCCGGTGCCGGAGCTCCCGAATTTCCGCAGCCGCACACTGAAAGCAGCAGCATACCTGATAAGCAGATAGTGATTATTTTTTTCATCTTGATCCCCCTTTAGCTTGATACGATATATTATTTATTATTCTTTTTGCTCTTTATTTACTCTGATATACAATATCAGTCGCCTATGTCACTGTGCCCTTGCTCAAATTCCCACTGCAAGCCGTATTTATCTATAAAATAGAAATACTTTACACCGCTCAATATCTTAGCTGTATCGCTATTGCGTCCATCCTTTTCAGTAACATCCTGATCAAAAAAATGAACCTCTTCAGGGCTTGTTTCACTTATCTGAAATACCTTGTAATCATCAGACTGATTTATAAGCCTTGTATCCGGCATATTCTTTATATGTAAAAATGCTTCTTCAATATTTGTTATCTTGAGCGCGACGTGTCTTGCTCCGCTTACATCATTTGCGGCAAAAAAAACAGGTTCTTTTCTTCCTGCCGGCGCATGATACTCCATAAGCTCAAGAGTCAGTTTTGTTCCGGGCACGTTCACAAAAGCTATTGACACATCGCCGTCTTCAGCTTCATTTATAAATCCGCCCGCCTTAAAGAAACCAACGTTTCTCCAATGCGACAAATAATGGTCAGGCTCCGCGCCTAACAGCTCCTTATAATATTTTACAGCCGTCATCATATCATCCACAAATATGCATATATGCGAAAGACCTGTGAATTTTGGCATAGCCGCCTTTTCAGCTTGCTCTAAATTTTTAGTTTCGTCTGTTTTCATCTTCTGCTCCTTTCCCGATCATTCGATTATACCATGATCTCTTGCCAAAGCCTCTATGCTGCGATCATAAGTCGCCTCCGCCTCTTTTGAAAAGAAACATCCCGGCACTCCCTCATTATTGTCCCTGTGATGCGCTACACATGCGCAGCATTTTCCATGTCTCGGGCAATCGTAGGTGCATGGACAGTCCATTTTATTGTCACAATTGCTTGCCATAATATAAACCTTCTTTCCTAATAAAAATTGTATATTTTTACGAATATATACATATATTATACAAAAAAACATATGTGGGAACAAGTTTTTTTCCTGATTGGTCGTTTTTTTACATATTTGGTCATTTATTTTGCTCAGATCTTGATGTGTAAAAATCAAAATACTGTTTTTTCAGATCGCCTCTCGCGCGTCTTGGCACAGGAATATTTTCACCGTTTATCATTTCAAGCGTTGTTTGCAAAAGGCGCTGCACATATATTAAATTTACCATATATGACGCGCCCACTAAGACAAAATTACCTCCGCTATTAAACAGCTCCATAAGATTTATGAGCGACGTGCGCGTTTTCAGACATTGTCCAGATTTTAAATGTATCTGGACGAGATGATTCTTTGTTTCTGCATACAGCACACTATTGAGGTCTATACGATATATCTCTTTTCCGCACTGCAGCGGAACATATACGCGTTTTTGCCTTTTTTCTATCACTCTGTCAAGCGCTTCTATAAGCCTCTCCTTAGTATAAGGCTTGCTCAGATAATCGCTGGCGTGCAATGAAAACGCTTCCACCGCAAATTCCATGCTTGTAGTCAAGAAAATTATATCGGTTCCGCTCTCATTTTTGCTCAATATCTCCCGCGCTATTTCCGTCCCCAGCATACCGGGCATGTATATATCAAGCAGAACTATGTCGGATATCCCGTATTTCTGCGAATCCTCTATCAGATCAAAAGGGTTTAAAAAACTTTTTATCTCTATAAGCAATTCCGAATGAACAGCAGCGTATTCATTTACGATATTCTCTATCTGTCTCAGCTCATTCTCATCATCATCACATATCCAGATTTTCATCATGATCACCCCACTCATCTGTTTTTATACTCACAACAAAGTTATTTTAACATATTATTTTAAATTTTGCAAGTATCCCCTATATTAATAAAGAATATTCCTGCCCGCATACTTCGATTATTGTGTCTGCATATACTATTTACTTAATCACACCAAGACCGCTCATTTGTGCTATTGCATCTCCGAATTCACCTTGCATAAGCTCGGCAAAAACATCAATTTTGTGATTATTCTCACCATCGCGAATTACAGCATAATAATTGGTGGTATACGGATATGTGCCGTTGGAAATAGCTTCTTCTGTCGGCTCTATTCCATCAATGCTCATAAGCTTCAGGTCAACAGGTCCCAACAACATTTGATTATTTTGGTAATAATAGTACAAACTATATCCCATCGCATAGCTGCCTTCATTTTTCTTGTTATAGTCATCAACATCAGTCAAAATGCTTGACATTATAATTGATGTACGCTCTTTTGCAATATTTTCACTTATTTCTTTCCCATTTAAAATAAATTT
>CALXSW010000156.1 GCA_944391255.1 uncultured Clostridia bacterium
TTGCGGAAGACACCAATTCAGGCGGAGTTCATGGAACGAGGATCGCCACCGCGTTCACGCAAAAATGCGTTCAGATCGCCTGCATACTTGATTCAAAAGGCGCTATGAAACCAAAGCAGCTGCGCTCTTACGGGTTAGATTACGACTGCCGCGGTCTTCTTTACCGCAACAATTACGGTTGGTTTGACAGGCTCGGTAACGGAATATACGCGCTGAACGAAAAAGGCAGGCGAGAAATGGAGGATTATCCCGAACTTATAAGATATTACAGAAAGCTTATGGCTGATAATATGACTAATAATAAAGAATAAAAAGCGGCGCTGCTGCCAAGCTCAATAAAATGAGTCGGCAGCAGCACCGCTTTTATGTTTTACCTATTAATATCATGCATCTAATATCATACACCGCTTATTATTTAAGCTCAACTGTAATATCCGAACCAAGCTCGGCAGGAATGAGCTCACTGAAGAACTCTACCGGCACATATGTGCGGTCCTCATTTGAAATATATGCCGCGGCGCCGTTTTCATTAAGCTTTGTTTCATATACCTTAAACGCTGTTGTTTTGTCATCTTCTGAAACGCTTACTGTTATATTCTCTCCGTCCCAGTCCACAACAAATCCAAGCGCTTCGGCTATTGCTCTTACCGGAACATATTTTGAACCGTCTTTTTCCGTAAACGCCGCTGTAAATGTCTTATCGCCATATACAAAGCTGTACTCTGTAGCAGCCGGCAATTCCGCGTCTATAACAACGATCTTTTCAGGATTTGTCTGCGCCGGCATGCTTAGTGCGTCTATCGTATGATATACTGCAAGAACAGAGTTGTCAAGGCTGTCCTTTGAAACCTCATTTCCTCTAAGATCAGTGATCTTTGTATCTTCACCTATGCTGATAGTTAGAGTCTTTTCTGAGTTTATATATTCTCCGAACTCGCCCTCGTCTGACTTATTATATAGATCTATGTCAACAGAACCTACATAATCTCCGTCTGTAACAGCAACAACGTTCTTTTCAGCATTTATAAATACCATGTCGCCCTTTTCTATTGTTTCCTTATCGTTAAGGATAACTGTATCCTTCATAACTGTAAAGCTATTATCTGCTGTCTTTATAACGCTGTTTTCATAGCTTTCAACTATGCCCGCATAAGTACCCGCTGTTTCATCAAGAACTACTATTCTCTGTACAGGCGCCTGCGGCGGCATGCTCAATGTCATTATTGAATAATAAACAACGATCTGTCTTCCCTCGATATCAGCTTTTGTAAGCTTATCCCCGTTAAGATTTGTTATTTCCGTTTCATCTGAAATATTTATAACGAGCTGTTTATCACTGCTTATAAGCTGATCGGTATTACTGCTGTCAATTTTATCAAAAACATCAGCCTTTATCGCGCCAATATAATCGTCATCAAGAACGGCTACAACATTGCTCTTTAGATCAACTGCCACATTGTCGCCCTCTGCCACTGTTTCCGCGGCTTTTCCGTCCTTGCCTATTATAATCGTGTTTTCATCAACTGTAAAGCTGTTGTCACCAGATTTGATAACGTTGTCTTCAAAGCTCTCAACTATGCCGCTCCAGTTTGACGCCGCTTCAGCCTCTGCATCATCAATAACAACTATCTTTTCAGGTGTTGTCTGAGGAGGAAGGCTTCTTGTTGTGACCGAATAGTATACAGCCATCAGCTTTACGGCAAGCTCACTCTTTTCAACCTTATTGCCATCAAGATCTGTTATCTCCGTATCATCTGAAACATGAAGGACGAGCGTCTTACTGCTGTTTATAAGGCTTTCTCCCGTTTCATCTCCGCCGTTTGCTGAATAAACGTCTACGCTGATGCTGCCTTCATAGCCGCTGTCAAGTATTACGGCTGTATTCTTAGCAGTATCAACAAAGAACTTGTCTCCCTCATTTACAGCGTCAGCAAGCTTTCCGTCTTTTCCGATTATCGTTGTTTCATCATTTATATATTTCTCAATATCCGCAGCCTCTGCCGACTCAACCATCGTTGATTCATATGCCGGCGCTTCTGTTTCAGCTGATATCAAAACAGGTGTATCAACTGTTTCCTGCGCGAATGACGTCATAGCCGGTGTTATCATTGCGCCTGCTATAAGTAGTGTTACGATCGTTCTTTTCATAATATTATCTCCTCTCTGTATGTATATTATTTAGCAGAGATCCTCTCAGCAGGTATTATTGGGAGCTCTGTCTTAATAGCGGCATATCAATTATGCCTTTCACATATAATACGGATAAAAGGCATAAAAGGTTTCACAAAACGAAAATTTTTTCGTGAATTTTCCATGAAATTTTTTATGAGTTTTTATGAATTCCATGAAAGTGATACGATGATCTATAATATAAAGATCCTTGATAAACGCTCCTGTTTTTCGCGCGTAAAACAAAAAGATGCGCAAATGAGCAGTTCTAAATGCCCATTTACGCACCCTCGTCCTATTTATTTAAACCATGAAAGATCTATGGCATCTGCCATTGCTTCATAACCTGTATCGCTCGGATGCAGTCCGTCGCCGCAGTCATATTCATCAAGTATATTTAATTTGTTTTCTGGATCTGCTGTTATCGCATCAAAATCAACGACCTCATCAAATTCGTCTGATGTTCTTATCCATTTATTTAGCTTCTGACGCATCGCTTCCATAGCTTCGCCGCCAGATTCATAATATCCGCTCTTTCCGCATGGAAGTATTGTAGCGCCTATGACCTTTATTCCCTTCTCATGTGCCGCGTCAATTATCTCCTGATAAGCCTCTATTATACCGCCTGTAACAGTTCCGTCAGTGCTGTCCTCCCATTCAGAAGCCACGTCCTCTGTTCTGCCGCCTATATCGTTTATTCCCTCAAGAATAATCAGATACTTTACGCCCTTCTGATCAAGCACATCGCGCTCATATCTCCAGCGCGCTCTGTCACCCCAGCTATATCCGTTTACCTTATTTCCGCCTATACCCTGATTTACAACAGAAAGTCCCGCAGTTTCAGGATCAGCCGCAAGTCTTTCATTGAGCAGAGCCGGCCATGTGTTTGCTGCTGATGATGAGCCTACGCCGTCAGTTATAGAGTCGCCAAGACATACTACTACGCCGTTTTCAGCCGACTGCATAACGTCTACTGACGCTATAAAGAACCATTCTTCGTTTGTTTCGCTGCCTATCATCGATATGTCGTTTACCATACCGCCTTCTCTTATATACGTTGTCGTGAGCGAAACCTCATGACCTGTTATCATTTCAGGCGCGCTCGCAATATGCATAGTAACAGCGATCTTACCGTCCTCGCCCGCGTCAAACATAACAGGATCACTTACAACGCTTCCGCCTGCCGGTATAGTAACGCTTTCACTTCCGTTAAATGTTACCGCCGTATCGGTAGATATGTCTATCATACTTCCGTCCATAGGCTTTGCAAAATGGAGAGCGTCTATAACGAGCGCTTCCTTTCCGTACTCATTTGAAAGCGTCAGCTGCATCTTCTCGCCCGTTCTTGAAAGCTTTATCACTTGTCTTATTGTGCTGCCTGTAAGCGGAGTCTGAGGATCTATCTCGTCACGGAACTCCATCTGCGCTGTTGTCCATGATGTCAGCATCGCCTGTTCCTCAAGAGTTACCGCCTCGCAATACGGTTTCTGCGAGTCATCCCATACATATACAACATCTCCGGCCTTCGCAGCCACTTTTATTTCCTGTCTGTCCGCTCCCGGTTCTACAGAAGCAGATACAGTTTTTAAACCGCTTAGAACTTCATTTTCATAGCTTGCAGCATATACATTTATTTTTGCCGCTGAGTCTGTTGTATTTGATACCGTTACAACCGCCTCGTTTCCGTCAAGATACGGAGTATATACCTTTACAGCCTTTTCAATATCTGTCGCGCCGTCCTTTGTCCTAATCGTTATATCGTCATAGTCATGTCTGCCGCTGCCGTGCTTTATGCAGAGATATACCTCGTCGCCATCCTCCAGCACAAGCGCTCCATCGCTCACCTCGCCGCTCAGATTTACTGCCGCATGATTTCCGCTGTCAAATATAAGATCATTATACGAACCCGGCTTTGAGTCAAGACTTAATGTGTTTTTCACATTACCGTCAACACCCACAACCTCTATCATCATAGATGCCTTTACAAGACTGCTGTCATCTGTTCCCCAATAATAGCTTCCGAATTTAGCGTTTACGCCGAAGCTGTCGAGATCGCTCACGATATCAGTTATATCCATTCTCATACCGTGATCATCTCCCCATCCTTCTGCAAAATTATAAACGAGCGCGCCATAATCTATGCCGCTGTCCGCTTCTGTGCTGA
>CALXSW010000157.1 GCA_944391255.1 uncultured Clostridia bacterium
CGCGGGATTTGCCGGTGTGCTTATGTCGCCGGGCTGTGTTGATCTTTATAATCCGAAAACAGTTCGGTCAAGCATGGGTTCGTTTTTCAATATACCTGTAAAAACCGATATGGGTTATGATGAGCTTCAAGAGCTGAAAACCAAGGGGTTTGCTCTTTATTGCGGCGCGCTGCGCGATGATTCTGTCGCGTATACCGATGTCGATTTTTCAAAGCCGTCTGTTATAATAATAGGAAATGAGGCAAATGGCGTTTCAAATGAAATTCTTGATATGGCAGAGCATATAATAATACCGATATACGGACATGCCGAATCCCTTAACGCGGCGGTCGCAGGCGGAATTATTATGTATGAGGCGATTCGCCAAAAATCTTCACGCAGAAGAGATGTGGCACGGGGGGAAAAACAGGAGTAAAACAAATGGAAAAGACTTTATACTGGCTGTGGCTCACGAATAAACAGGGGCTGTCATATAAAGGGATGAGAGATCTGATCGAATATTTCGGTTCGGTTGATGCCGTTTATAAGGCGGAGAGCTACGACGAGCTCAATCTGAATGAAAATGTCAGAGCGGCGCTTAAGAATAAGCATCTTGATAAGGCTAAAACCATATATGATGAAACGGTGAGGAGCGGCGGATATATACTGACTATTGATGATGCGGAGTATCCGCCTATGCTGAGAACGATATCTGATCCGCCGTATGTCCTTTATTGCAAGGGATTGCATTTTGACTGGAAAAATATTCTTACGATAGGCGTTGTCGGAACAAGACGGTATACATCGTACGGAAAACGCGCGGCTGAGAGAATATGCGCAGGTCTTGCAAGAGGCGGAGCTGTAGTTGTGAGCGGAATGGCGCGCGGAATAGATTCGATATCGGCATGGTCGGCGCTTAGAAGCGGCGGAAAGACAGTGGCAGTCCTTGGAAGCGGTCTTGATGTTATATATCCTGCGGAAAATGCCGATCTGTATGATCTCATAATCGAAAACGGCGTGATCATAACAGAATATCCGCCGCATACAAAGCCTTTGGGATATAATTTCCCGCGCCGGAACAGAATAATAGCCGGAATATCGTATGGCGTTTTAGTCGTTCAGGCTCCTGAAAAGAGCGGAGCGCTTATAACAGCGGGATCAGCCCTTGACAGCGGCCGTGATGTGTTTTCGGTGCCGGCATCGATATTTGATCCTGAATCTGCCGGGACGAACAGGCTTATACAGCAGGGTGCGAAGGCGGTCTTTGACGGTTCGGATATCATAGAGGAATATCCGTATTTTGAACTGCCTGATGATGAGATCGACCATGACGCTGACGAGCGGACAGAAGCAGCGCAGGACAGCGTTTATGAAAGCTCGAAAAAGACGTTCAGACCGGATGAAAAAAAGGCGCGCCGATATAACGCAGGCAGGAAGCGCGTGCTGATAGAGGACAGGATAAAGGAGCTTAAAGGGAAAGAGCTTGAAATAGTTAGATACCTTGAAAGAGGTCCGCTGCATCTCGACGAGATATGCCGCAGAACTGACAGGGATGTAAACGAGATAAACTCTATAATGGTCATGCTTGAGATAACGGGATACGTTATAAAGCTGGAAAACAATATGTTTGAGCTGAATGAAGATATAACTCAGTTTATATAAAGAATAGGAAGGAATAAAAAGGGAATGGCAAAGAATAAGCTTTTGATTGTGGAGTCACCTGCAAAGGCCGAAACAATTCAAAAATATCTTGGCAAAAACTTCAAAGTGGTCGCATCTATGGGTCATGTAATAGATTTGCCGAAAAGCAAGCTTGGCGTAGATGTGGAGCATTCGTTTGAGCCGAAATATATAACTATACGCGGAAAGGGCGAGCTTCTCGCATCGCTCAAGCGCGAGGCAAAAAAGGCTGATGAAGTCTTTCTCGCAACCGACCCTGACCGCGAGGGGGAAGCGATAAGCTGGCATCTGGCGAGGGCTTTAAATATTGATCCCGAGTCAAAATGCCGTGTAACATTTAACGAGATAACAAAGAACGCAGTAAAGGAAGCTATAAAGAAACCGCGTTCTATTGATATGAACCTTGTGAACGCGCAGCAGGCGAGACGAGTTCTTGACAGAATAGTCGGATACAAAATAAGCCCGATACTCTGGGAAAAAGTAAAGAGAGGACTCAGCGCCGGAAGAGTGCAGTCGGTAGCGACAAAGCTCATATGTGACAGGGAAGAGGAAATAGAGGATTTCGTGCCGGAGGAATTTTGGACGATCGAGGCGAGCTTTAAGGATAAAAAGTCGAGAAAGACTTTTACCGCGAAGTATTACGGCGAAAACGGCGAGGAGCGAAAGCTTTCTAATATAGATGAGGCTGACGCGGTTATAAAGGATTGTCGCGAAGGTGATTTCGAGGTGGAGAGCGTCAAGGAGACGATGAAAAAGAAAAATCCTCAGCCGCCGTTTACGACATCAACGCTTCAGCAGGACGCGTCAAGGAAATATTCATTCCAGGCGAGCCGTACAATGCAGATAGCGCAGACTCTTTACGAGGGCGTAAAGCTTGGCGGAACTCTTGGCACGATAGGTCTTATAACATATATGAGAACAGACTCTCTTAGAATAT